>DASYYL010000075.1:0-55017 GCA_035933915.1 Verrucomicrobiia bacterium | reverse complement strand
GGGCGTCACCGCTAAATTCCTCTCCCAGATCGTAGCTGCGAAAGACGAGCGCGCCGCCGGCGTGTTCCTCCTCGCAATTTCCCATCAGGTTGGCGGCGTAGCTGATCTGGGTTTTTACCTCCTTTTTGCAATAGCCGTAGTAATTGTCGGCGATGATGGTGACAACAACGCCGGATTCATCACGGCAGGTGAGTTTGAAAGCGCCGCCGTTGTTGTAGAGCTCGTTTTCGTCGCGCCAGCACATGCCGTCGCGTCGCTGGCGTTCGCTGGCCTGGTCCCAATGAGGGAGTCCGACGGCCTTTTTCGTCACGAAAATCAGGTGAGGCGCCAGGACGACACAGCCGGTGTGGCCGGTCCAATGTTCAGAGTCCAGCGCGGCGTCGTTTTCCGGGAGCAGGGGATCGCCGCCGTTGCCGAAAATATTTTCGATAAAATCCAGGTTGCTAACGAGATTGCCCGGCGCAAAAAACCGCACTTCCATAGTTTTTTCCGTGGTGAAACCCGGAACTTCCGGGCACACGATGGGCCGAATTAACAATGAGACAAAACATTCAGCCTGCGCCTTTTGCGTGGCCGTGAAGGGAAGGCGCATGACGTCGCGCGGCGGGTCGAATGCCAGGGCGAGCATTTTCGCGAAGACGTTTTTCGGCACGGCGGATTTGTCGTCCGGAATCGGCAAGCCGCCTTCGGTCACGTGAAAAATGCCCTGGGTCGTGCGGCGGTCGCTCTTGGGGTTGTGCAGGACGCCGTTGGCGGCGCGATAGGAATTGATAATCTCGGAGCTGAAATGGTCGCGGTCGGCCGGCAACGACAACACACGCGCCATGCCGGGGCGGTCGAGCGTGAGGGTCCGCAACGGCAGCTTAGCCACCGGCGCGTCCTGCAGGTAATCGAACAGGAACGTCTGTATGCGCTGGTCCACGGGGCAGAGGTGGTTCGCCAGCAGACGCTCTTTCTCGCGATATTGCGCGACGAGGGTCGAGAAGATGTCGTTTAGTCCTGCCGTGTCCGCCGTCTCAACGGGCGGAAAGCCAAGGAGCGAAAGTTTAACATTGATATAAGGGATTAAAGTGGCGGGCGAAGTCATTTAATAAGATGTTTCAAATGCGGCGTTGTTGCTGCTGTTCTTCCTGTTGTACCATAATTTCGTCCTCCAGATTATTAAATTTTTGGAAAATGTAAGCATCAAACATTGCATTTCCGATATTATTCAACTTCGTCTGCAATTCATCCAAATAGCCGTGCAGCCCGATTTCGAAGATTTCGTCCACGGTGCTGAATTGCAGTTCGGCGACGAGCCGGCCCGCCAGCTTTTCGGCGCTGTTGCAAAAGCGGCCCTCGGCGACACCTGAAATCCGCCGCAGCGCATGGTTTAATTCAGAAACGCAAAAACGAACAGAACGTGGAAAATCTACGTTGAACAATAAAAATTCGGCCACGAGTTTGGGATTCACTTCCGCGCCGCAGATGGATTTGTAGGCGTCCCAGGCGCTGCACGAGCGCAATATAGCCGACCATTCCAGGGCATCGGTTTCTCTGGTGTTGTCGCCATTGCGCGCCGCCGCACGCTCGGGCGCGGGCTGATAGCGGACGTCCAGGATGCGCGACGTTTTGTCCGCGCGCTCGAGGAATTCGCCTACTTTTGAAAACCACCAGCCCTCATTGTGGATGAGAGTGGCGTTGCTCAGGCCGTTGAGGAGCAGGGAACTGTTCTTGATCTGCTGAAAAAATTCGCTGGGGCTTTCGTTCCAGACCTTGCGAGCCTGAGGCGTTCTGACGAACCAATAAAGGCGATTCAATTCCTCCCAAAATTCAATCGTAATTTGGTCCCGCACCATTCGCGCGTTTTCCCGCGCCTGGCAGATTGAGGAAACAATGGAATTGGGGTTTTCCATTTGGAAGACGAGAAATTCCGTCACAGCGTCTCCGGTAGGTCTTTTGTGAAGCTGAAAGAATTGGTGCTCGTCGCCGGTGGTTTGGACGATGGGCAGCCAATAGAGCGCAAGCCGTTCCTCGTTAAGATTGCGAAAATCCAGCAGCAACTGCAAATTCACATCCACGATGCGCGCGATGTTTTCGGCGCGCTCGATGTAGCGCCACATCCAATAGAGAGAATTGGCAACGCGGCTTAACATAATGAGTTAACGATCTCCATACAAAACCCAGGTGTCCTTGCTGCCGCCGCCCTGGGATGAATTGACTACCAGCGAACCGCGCCGGAGGGCCACACGGGTGAGGCCGCCGGGTGCGACCACGATTTTCTCCCCGTAAATGATGTAAGGCCGCAAATCCACGTGGCGCCCCTCAAAATAGCTCTCCCCGTCCACGCGCGTGGGATGGCGCGACAGGGAAATCATGGGCTGTCCGATGAAATTGCGCGGGTCGGATTCGATTTTTTTGCGAAAATCCGCGATTTCCGATTTCGTCGCCTTTGGCCCCATCAACATGCCGTAGCCGCCGGATTCGTTGGCGGCCTTGACGACCAATTTGCCGAGGTTTTCCAGGATAAAGCCTTTGTCTGCCTCTTCGCTGGCCAGATACGTTGGGACGTTAGGAATGATGGGATCCTGGTCCAGATAATATTTAATCATGCGCGGGACGAAATAGTACATGACTTTGTCATCGGCAATGCCGGTCCCGATGGAATTGGCCAGGGAAACGTTTCCGGCGCGATATGCCTGTACGATTCCAGGAACGCCGAGCATCGAGTCACGGCGGAACACCGTGGGGTCCAGAAAATCGTCGTCAATGCGCCGATAGATGACGTGGACGGGCTGCAGTCCCTTGGTCGTGCGCATGAAAACGCGGGCGTCGCGGACAAGCAGGTCGCGGCCTTCGACAATTTCGATTCCCATTTGGCGGGCCAGATAGGTGTGTTCGAAATAAGCGGAATTGTAGCAGCCGGGCGTGAGCAGGACCACAGTTGGCGCGGCCACGCCCGATGGGGCGATATGTTGGAGCATTTTGAGCAGTTCACGCGGATAATGTTCGACAGGCCGAACGCCGGCCCGCTCGAACATGACGGGAAATGTGCGTTTCATGGACCGCCGGTTTTCCAACACGTAACTGACGCCGCTCGGACAACGACCGTTGTCCTCGAGAACCAGGTAATTTCCCTGGTCGTCCCGGATCAAATCCGTCCCGCAGACATGAATATAAATGTCCCTGGGCACATTGAAGTTAACGAACTCACGCCGGAAATGCTTTCCAGATAGGACGTAAAAGGGCGGGATGATGCCGTCTTTCAGGATTTTTTGTTCGTGATAAATATCGTGCAGGAACAGATTGAGCGCGGTGATGCGTTGCACGAGCCCGCGTTCGAGCATTTCCCATTCGCTTGCCGGAATGATTCGCGGCAACAGATCAAACGGGAAAATCTTTTCCGCCCCGGCGGAGTCGCCGTAGACGTTGAAGGTGATGCCCTGGCGCAAAAAAGCGAGGTCGATGGACTGCCGTTTATTCTCGAATTCCTTCTTCGTCAACAACTGAAACAACTCCCTGAATTGCTGGTAGTGCGGGCGCACCTGCCCGCGTGCATCCACCATTTCATCAAAAAAGCCGCCTGGCCCGTAATGTTCGAGCATCCGTTTTGCCGGTTGCGATTTGGTCTTGGTGGACATTTTAAGACAATCAATTTAGGCCTCGCCAACAGAGAAATTTTTTCAACGCTCCTGAAGATACAAGGATTTTCAAGGCATTTGAGCCGTTTTTCGCTGTCGGACGAATGGGGTTACATAAGTTTTTTAGTCTTTTAGCAATCAGCTTGCCAGCGGCGGCGAAGGTCCAAATTCCAAAATCCAAGTACCAGAGAATATTCGATCACCACCAGGGCAAATTTGGAGGTTCGAGCTTGGAAACTTCTCTGGATTTTGGCGCCCGGAATTTGGAGCTTCTAAGCGGTTCAGGCTCTCCAGTAAAGCGCTTTCGCTTCACCGTTGAGCGGATGCTTCGGGTTTACGCAACGCAACTCGATTACCATCCGATCGTCTCCCACTGTGGCGCGCACCCAGCCGCTTGGTTTGCCATCTTCAAAGACATAAGCCGTAGGGGGAAGATTGATGAGATGGATGCCGCTTTCGTCCCGCCGGATGTGCCAGTCATGCGTATGGCCGTAGATGACCGCCTTGACCTGTTTCCGTGGGCGAATCACTTTAAATAACGCTTCCGTGTCCCTGAGCCCGCCGACTTTACCAAGAAAACCGGGGTTGTGATGCACCATCACCAGCGCGGGCTTCGTACGATTAGCATCCAGCGCACCCGCCAGCCAGTCCAATTGCTCGGTGCCGATGAGGCCGGGCGTCAAGCGCGTCCTTTCCAGGGAATCGAGCATGAACCAGTTCGCGCGCGGCGAGGGCAGAAATTCCGCCTGCCGGTCCGCGAGGGGACGCGGCGCGGTCCGTTCCGCGGTCAGCACGTCCCAGAAACGTTCGCGATTATCATGATTGCCTAATGTGAGATGAACGGTCATTCCGTCCTGGCGCAAGGGAGTCAACAGGCTCGTGAAAGTGCCGTAGTCTCCAAGTTCACCGTCATCGTATGCGCAATCGCCGGTCAAAAAAACGCCGGCAGGCAGCTCCGGCTGCGAAATCAGGTCGCGCGTTACCGCCTGGAGATGATTAGTCATATTGCAGTCGTGAGCGATGTGGCCGCGGTCTGCCGCGATGTGAGTATCCGAGAGCAGGGCCCAGAAATCGGCGTTGGTCTGTTTCTGAGCGGCGACAAGGCGCGGCGCCAGCGCCAAACCCGCCATCGCAGTGAAAGTGCGGGTCAGAAACTGCCGCCTGGTTATCGGTGGAAGATGAATCGGCACGATAAATTATTACGTGTGATTGCGAGGAAATACAAGACGTATTTGGGGAGGCGCGGCGCTTGTGACGTGTCCGTCCTATGTGTCGTATCGGTCCCAAACGTCCTGTTTGCCCATCGAACGGTCGGCGATGAACGTCGTTCGAAAGGAGTATTTCCCGATTATTTTTATTTGAAGCGGGGCGAAAACTTTATACAAATTTACGTCGAACAATACGAGCAAAGTGAAATTGACAGACTTGCGGGGTATCCTGCAATACATACCTCAGTTCCGAGAGAAAACATTTGTCCTTGCGATCGACGGCGCAATTGTTACGGACGAAAACTTCGCGACGTTGCTTTTGGACGTCGCAGTACTGCGTTCATTGAACATTCGCGTTGTCCTGGTCCACGGCGCGTCGGCGCAAATCCGGGAAATGGCGGAAGCGCAAAAGGTCACGCCGTCGAGCCTGGATGGTTCCGGGGTGACGGATGAGGCGACGTTTAAGCTGGCGTTAACCGCGGCCAACCGGCTGACACATGAAATCCTTGAAGGACTGGCAACCAGCGACCTTCGCGGCGCCAGCACAAATGTAATTATCGCCCATCCCATGGGAATCCTTCAGGGGGTGGACCATCAGTTCACGGGCAAAGTGGAACGGGTCGACACGGAACTGTTGCAAAGTCTGCTCGCGCAGGGTGTAGTCCCGGTCATACCGCCGCTTGGATTCGACGGGGATGGCCGGACCTACCGCGTGAATTCCGACGGCGTCGCTGTGGCCGTGGCGGAGGCGCTGAAGGCCGTGAAGTTGATCTTTATCACCGCCCAGGACGGGATCACGGTGCAGGGGCGGTTAATTCGGCAGATTCCGGTTGCCGACCTCGAATCCATTCTGGCGCTACAAAAGAATGAGATTGCGCCTGAACAGATTTCGAAGGCGGTGCATGCCGTGGTCGCATGCAAGGGGGGAATTCCGCGCGTGCATGTGATCAATGGCAAAGTGGATGAGGGTTTGCTCGCTGAAGTCTTTTCCAATGAAGGCATAGGCACGCTCGTTTATGCCAACGATTATCAGCAAATCCGGCGGGCGATAAAGAAGGACATCCGCGCAATACAATCGCTGACGCGAAAAGCTGTGGAATCCGATGAACTGGTTAAGCGCACGCGGGCGGTGATTGAAAAAAGCCTGGGCGATTATTTTATGTTAGAGATTGATAAGAACCCGGTCGCGTGTGTGGCGCTGCATGTGTATCCGGAGCAGAAGAAGGGCGAACTGGCGTGTCTCTATGTCAGTGCCCTGCACGAGAACCGGGGAATCGGGCGGAAACTGATAGCATTTGTGGAAAACAAGGCGCGTGAAATGGGACTGAACGAGTTGATCACGCTGTCGACGCAGGCGTTTACATATTTTCAGTCGAAGGGCGGATTTGCGGAAGGCACGCCGGATGATTTGCCCCCGGCCAGGCGCGAAAAATATGATCAGAGCGGGAGAAACTCGAAGGTATTGGTGAAGAAACTAAAATAGATATTGAGCGATGGCTTGACAGTTGCCGTCAAACGAGGAGGATGGGAGAAATCCGCGGCGCCTCCGAAGGTGCCCGGTTGTTGCAGTCTAAAATCACGAGAATATGAGTTGGGACATATTTGTTTCGAAGTTTCCGGCGGAAGCGAAATCAGTCAACGACCTGCCACACGATTATATGGGCAAGCCGATTGGGACCCGGCACGAGATTATCGCCAAAATACGGGAAATTGCTCCGATGGCTGTTTTTCCCGACAAATCGTGGGGCAAAATTGAAGGCCCCGGCCTGGACGTGGAAATACGGCTGGGCGACAGCGAAAGCATGACAGACTTTGCGATTCAGGTTCGCGGTTCCGAAGCATCGGTTGCCTGTGTGGCTGACATTTTGCGCCACCTAAAGCTGCGCGCGGTGGACGCTGCCACGTCCGAGTTCTTTGACCTGAACCTTCCAGCCGCCGGGACGGAACAGTGGAATACGTATCGGGACCGAATTTTGTCGCAAAAGGGAAAATGATTTTGGAATGACAAACCCAGATAGCGTATTTTCGGATTTTATCGGTTCATGCAGAAAAAATGGGACACAGCCAACCAGTTTTCTTCTCATCGTCAGCATTGCAGACCAGACGGTTTCGTTGTTTGAAAATGTTTCTACAGCGTCGCATCTGCCGATTGACGCGTTGCGGTTAACGGCCGGCGACTACAAGCTGGTGCAAAAATATTTCTGTTCGACTTCGCGATTTGGCATTGGCCAGACGGAAGGTTCGAATTGCACGCCGTTGCGGCTGCATCGCATCGCAGAAAAGATTGGCGCGGGGGCAGCGGCGGGGGCGGTGTTCAAGGCACGGCAAATCATCGGCCATGTCTCGCAGCCTGAGTTTGCCGACGCAAAAATTACCACGCGCATCATGTGGCTGGAAGGATTGGAACCAGGCTTTAATCGGGGCGGGAATGTGGATTCGCACGCGAGATATATCTACATTCACGGCACCGCGGACCAGGCGAGCATCGGCAAGCCTGCGTCGTGCGGTTGCGTCCATTTGGCTGACAACGATTTGGTGCCGCTTTTTGATTTGTTGCCGGGAGGGACGCTGGTTTGGATTTGTGAGTGACGGCGCGTGGTGCATGGTCCGTGGTGCTTCGAGTATGACTGGACATCGTAATGCGATACTTGACGCAACACGCGCTACGCAACACGGCTGACCCTTCAAAATCAAAGCTCGAGAACGGAAATCCAAAACGCGTTGACAATATGATACATTTCATTACGTTGAGAACGTGCTTTTAAGGCTGGGCAAACTTGTTGTTGTTTGTGCGCTTGTCGCCACTCTCAGCGCACACTGGGCGTTGCTGCAAACTGTCGCATGGACGAGCATGCTTGCCGGCAATCTTCAGTCTTGTTCCTTTCACGATGCTGTGGCCAGGACGTTTGACGGCCGGCATCCGTGTCCTCTGTGCAAAGCGATCGCCGCCGGCCAAAAATCAGAGCAGAAAAATCAAATCAATTTTGGACAGCAAAAATTGGAGTTTCCTCCAGTCGAAAAAAGACTGGTCCTGATTGCGCCGTCGCCAGTGGAAATTTCTTCTCCGGATACTTTCGCTGCGGCCACTTCCCAAAAACCGCCCACGCCTCCGCCGCGCGGGCTCTTTGCCTGATTGCTTCGTAGTCGTAGTTGTTCGCGCATGTGGGCGCGGACGAATTTTTTCCAATTTGTCCTTTAACCCCCGAGACGCGCCATCGCGCATCCCAAGTTGTTTGAAAGTGAATTATGAAAAAGGATTTTAGTTCAGTGGTGAAGATTGGCGGCGGTTTGTTGGCGGTAGTCCTCACGCCGGGCGTGGTCCACGCCTGTGCTTGTGGATGCGGAATATTTGATGTCGCAACGAGTTCCATGATCCCAAATGGAGCGGGCATCATGTCCTGGCTCCAATATGCTTACATGGATCAAAATCAGAACTGGCGCGGTCTTGAGCCGGGTTCGGCGGATAACAATCCTGATAAGGAAATCCAGACCCAGTTTATTACGGCGGGCGTGCAATACATGTTTAATCAAAGCTGGGGCGCACAAGTCGAGATTCCGTATGACTTCCGCTACTTTAAAGGAACGGATAACGCCGGCAACGTTACCTCGCATAGCTGGAACCAGCTTGGCGACATTCGGCTGGAAGGGATCTATACGTTTGCCAATCAGTCCGCGGGTGTGACGTTTGGCGTGAAGCTGCCGACGGGCACGTATGACGAGGACTCATCCGCCAATGTGAACAATCCCGGTGGTTTGGTGGACCGGGATACACAGATTGGGACGGGCAGCACCGACATCTTGCTTGGCGGATATTATCGAGGCAATCTCACCCGGGACGGACAATGGGGTTGGTTCGAGCAATCCTTGTTCGACGCGCCGGCTTTGGTCCAGGCGGATTATCGTCCGGGTTTCGAGTTGGATTCAGCCGGCGGTATTGTTTATAAAGGGGCTTCGCTTGGCAGGGCGTTGGTTTTGCCGATCGGACAATTAATCTTCTCAGAAAGAACGCACGACGCCGGCGCGCAGGCTAATTCTGCGAATAGCGGCTATCAACGCCTCCTGATATCGCCCGCGGTCGAAGTGCATGCGCACCCATTCGCGGTTTACGCGGACATCGAAGTGCCGGTATTGCAAAATTTTAAAGGCAATCAGCTTTCGGCCTCAGTGCTGTACAAATTTAGTGTGAGCTGCATGTTCTAGAGCCCATGAATGATTTGTTTCAACGTGTGTCATTGAATTATACTGAAATTGAACATGCCAAATAGGACCGGCCAAAAAAAAAGCAGGCAGCGGAATGACGAGCGCATCTTCGCAATCGTCGCCGTCGTCCTGTGCCTGATTTTGGGCGCGGCTTTTTGCGCCCTTCTGGTCGCTCTGAACTACCAGGGCAAGCAGCCGCCAACGGCGGAAACTCTGCCGGATACCGCGCCTGCGCTGATCCAGCCGGATCATCCCCGGCAACTGGTGGATTTTTTGCTGACCAATTGCGACGGCGGGACCATGACGCGCCGGGACTTTGATGGGAAAATTCTGGTCGTGGACTTTTTGTTCACGAGTTGTTCGTTGACGTGCCCGGCAGTCAACAGCCAGATGGCTAAAATTCAACAACTCACGACGAATGAGCCGGACGTAAAGCTGGTCTCATTGACTGTGGACCCGCGTGACGATACGCCCCCGGTCCTCCAAAAATATCGCACCGGCTTTGGCGCGGATACGAATCGATGGTTTTTTCTCACCGGTGATAAATCCGTGCTCTACAGTTTAATCGGCGGCAGCTTTTTGGCGAAAGACACGAATGATCCCGTTGGCTACATGCCGGGAGATTTTGCGCACACCGAACGCATCGCCATCGTGGATGCGCACGGACAACTGCGCGGCTTTTTTGACGGCCTGAACCAGGAAACGGCCGGTGCCGTGGTCTCTGAAGTCAACAAGCTGCGCCATCAAAATTTATGACGGAAAAGGTAAAACGAAACATGCTCAATAGAATATATGTGCTATTTGTCCTGACGTTTGCCGCCCGGGCAGTCGCCACGCCGGCGGGCGATGATCATTCCCTCACGCGTTATCAGACCGCCGGTGTAGTCATGAAAATCACACCCGATTTACGCCAGGCAACCATTGATACCGACACAATTCCCGGGTACATGACGAAAATGACCATGGATTATCCGGTCGCGAACACGAACGAACTGCACGGTATTTCGCCTGGTGACAGAATTTCATTCGCCTTGATGGTTTCGAAGACAAACGACTGGATCGAGGATGTCCATTACGTCAGCCATTCGGCTGTAACTAATCAAATGCCTGCGAGTGGGGACAATTTCGCGGAGCTTAAAACAGGAGATGAATTGCCAAATGGAACGTTGATTGCAGAGGATGGGCAGCGCATCCAGTTGTCCGGATTTCGAGGGAAGGCGCTGGCTTTCACATTCTTTTACACGCGTTGTCCGATGCCAAATTATTGTCCATTAATGAACCGGAACTTTGCCGCCGCCCGGGACCTGATTTTATCGAGAGCTGACGCGCCGACGAATTGGGAACTTCTTTCGATTTCCTTTGATCCCCAGGACGACACTCCGCAGGCGCTGGCAAACTACGGCCAACTTTTCCGCGGCGATAATACGAATCACTGGGTTTTTGCGGCCGCTACAAAAGCGGCGCTGGCCGTTTTGGCGCCCGCGCTGGACCTGATGGTCATTCACGAGGGAGACGCGATTTCTCACAATTTGCGCACGGTGGTGCTCGACCCGCAGGGCCGCATTGCGCGTCAATTTGACGGTAACCAATGGACGCCGCAGGAACTGGCGGACGCAGTCGTGCAGGCCGCGCGCACAACCCGGTAGGGCGGCGCTCCCGCGTCTCCGTCATCCGCAGCACTGTGTTCGTATCCCTCCCGTGTTGCGCGTATCGGTGCCTTTTCCAATAATCGAACAATCAAAAAATCCCTTAATCCAATTTCCGGTCAACCCAGCAACTTGCCACGCCGTCTTGTCGCGCCGGGGCCAATCGAAGGCGGAAACTTCTGAGCGGCGGCGCGTCCATTTATCCAATAAAATTGGGGTTGCAGTTGGGAGGCAAAATTTAGTAAGGTAAGCCGAAATGGGATCACTCAAGAAACGCCGCAAGGCAAAGATTAACCGTCATAAACGCCGCAAGAAGCTGCGCATGCACCGTCACAAGAAGCGGACGTGGCAGGCGTAAGTTGCCGCGCTTTTTAATTCTTCAATTGCGCCGAGCCGCCTTGACTTTCCGCCGGAAACATTGAAGGTTCGATGTCCGCCGCTGCGCGTCGGAATGCAAAACCAGTCGATGGCAAGCCCGATGAGCGAGCGGGGCCTGTTTTAATAATCGAAATGGAACTTCGTTTTAAGAAGCATTACACGCGGGAAGAAGCGCGGGCCATGCTGCCGGAAATCCGCCAGTGGCTCGAGCGCCTCGACCGCTTGCGCAAGGACGTCGAGAAATTCGAGCAGCGCTTGAGCCAGATGGCCGCGCAAAACTATGACATTGGGGGAGAAACGGTCAATGACTGGATTCGCGCGCTGGCCAGTATGCAGGAAGTGCTGGTCGAATTTCAGCGCCGGGAAATCATTATCAAGGACCTGGACCGCGGGCTCATTGATTTTCCCGCCATCATCGGCGGACGCGAAGTTTTTTTGTGCTGGGAATCCGACGAAGACGATATTGAATTCTGGCACGACCTGGAATCAGGCTTCGCCGGACGCGAACGGCTCTGAACAGAGCCGCGCGCGCCTGTCCTCCGTAGACACTAACCACAATATGTGGTGCATCGTGCCAGGGAACCGGTCTGCCGTTATTTCGCTGTTGCACTGGCTGCCGTTCTCCGTCTCCCAGCCCGTCCTGCGTAGCACCATCCGTTACGTTTTCTTCGCGAGTACTCATGTTGACTGGCCTGTAGATAAACGCGGAGTAGCGATACTGCGGAGGGTGGACGGGAGAGGGCAGGGGTGGAGAGTTGTTCTCGGTCAATTTACGCCTATTTGGAATTCACTGCCGCCGCCTGCCTGCCTGCCGTCCCGTTCCTTGGTAGTTTCAGCTAAGGCGGATGAGCAAGCGGCAGTCGGACGGCTCTCACGTTCTTGCCGCCCCGACGCTCTCACGCTCTGCGCGGGCTTAATTGGGAATTTCCTTCCCCACCCGTCCCGTATGCGTTGCGTTCGCCCGAAACATGGGCCATGGGCTGCGTGCCGGAGGCCCGGCATTCGTCGGAACCAGGGCCTTCAGGAAGCTGTCACCCGTTACATAAACAACGCCATCTTTTGAGATTGTGGGCGAGGCGCTAAGGTCTCCGCTGAAGAGATTCGACCAAAGAAACGTTCCGTCGCTGGTGGACAGCGCCGTTATCCAATGTGAACGCGACGAAAAATAGACCGCCGAGTCCGTTACCGCCGGCGTGCCCTCAATCCATCCCCAAAGGTCGCGCTGCCACAATTTCTTTCCGTCCGGGCTGACCGCCATGGCGAACTCGTTTGCCCCCAGATACAAGGTTCCGTGGCTGTCAATCGCTGGCGAAGACGGCGAAGCGCCGCCGGTGTGCAAATGCCATAACTCGGCGCCGTCCGGCTTCAGAGCGTATAGATTGCCGTCTGTCGACGTGAAGTAAATATTCCCGTTGGTCCCGATTGCGGGCGAGGAGATGACCTGGCCGCCGGTTGAAAATGACCACTTCAATTTTCCCTCCGGCGTGAGAGCGTATAATTTTTTGTCATGTGAACCGAAGTAAACGGTTCCGTCGTTGCCAATCGCTGGCGAAGAATCGATGATCCCGCCGGTTGAGAATTTCCATTTCAGTGAGCCATCGGATTTGAGCGCGTAGAAAAGTTTATCCCATGATCCGAAATAAAGAGTTCCATCATCGGCAATGGCGGGAGACGAATCGTTCCACGCGCCCGTTTCAAACGACCACTTCAAATTGCCGTCCCGGGTGACGGCATAAAACTTACGGTCGCGCGCGCCGAAATAGATCGTGCCGTCGCCTCCGATCGCCGGAGAGGACTCGATTTCTATCCCCGCTTTGAACTGCCAGATGACGCGGCCATCCGGCGCTAGAGCAAAAAGGGTTCCGTTGAAAGTGGGTTGATATAATGTGCCGTCAGTGGCAATTGCCGGCGCGGTGTCAGTCCACCTGCTGGGCATGTGGAATTTCCAAATATTTGTGTATTGGCCGCTGGAATTAGGAGGCGCATATAATCCGCGGATCAAAATCAAATAAAGAATCGGCAGGAAGATGCTCCCGCGCCGCCAAAACTTAATCCAATCCAATGTTCGCCGACTCGGACACGGAGCGCGGTTGTGTGCGGGGCAAAGGGGCGCCCCCGAAAGCTTTCGGGACAGCAGCGCCGAACGTTGCGACCGGCTGCGGCTGCTCTCAGATACACCCGCGCTCCGAAGGCAGTTCATTGAGAGCCTATTATATCCCGCGGATTTGACGAATTAAATTCGTAATTGAGCAGGGAAAGACAATAAATCGCAGCGGTTTCTACGCGTAAAATCAAACTCCCAAACGACACCGGGCGGGCGCCGGAGTCCAGGATCATTTTCAATTCATCCGGGGTAAAATCTCCTTCCGGGCCAATCCACACTGCCGCGCTTTGTGGGGGCCGGCCATTTGCCTTTTCAAATTCGGCGAACACCTCGCGCGGGTGTTTCCGTTGCTTTTGCAGTGAACCGGCCAATTGCAGGTCGAATGTCTTCTTTAGCGTCAAAACGTCGGAGACCCGCGCCGGAATTTCAATTTCCGGAAGGCGCGGCGCCCCGCACTGTTTCATGGCTTCTATCGCGGTTTGCCGCCACTGTTCGCGTTTGTGCCTGGCTTCGTCCGCGTCCAGCCTCGTCACTGCGCGTTCGGCCAGCAACGGCACAATCCCGCGCGCGCCGAGTTCGACCGATTTCTGGATGATGGACTCGATAATTTTCCCTTTGGGAATTCCGACGAGCAATGTGACGGAGCAGGGGAGTTGAGGGGTGACTTTTTTTTGCTTCACGCGAAGCGACAGCGAATCGCGTGACGCAGCCGCGACTTCGCAATGGAATTCATCGCCCTCGCCGTCAAAAACCACTGCCGGGCTGCCGGGTTGCAGCCGCAAAACGCGCAACGCGTGGCGCGCCTCCTGACCCGCAAGGCGCAACAGGTCGCCCCGGCATTCGGAAGCCGGCAGATAAAAGCGATGTGCTTGCACTAAGGCGTTATCCTAAAGGTCCAAATTCCAATATCCAAGCTCCAGAGAATATTAAAGCATCATTGCGTGTGGCATGATGCGTGTTACGTCAAGAATGCCCCGGACATCACTCGGCAATACTTGACGCATCACGTGCCACGCGCCACGTGATGCGCCCAACCGCTTTGCATTTTCGTGCTTGGATCGAGGACGCTCCCCAGGGCTTTTCTATCTAAAAAATTTCTTCGCCTTTTCAAAAAAGCCTTGCGTGATGGGCGTTTCGCGTCCGTCGCAAAGGCCGGCAAATTCCTGAAGTTTGGCTTTTTGCTCGTGGGTCAATCGCGTGGGTACTTCGACCTGGATGCGGGCGTGCAGGTCGCCGTGGCCGTAGCCCTGGAGATTTTTGACACCTTTGCCTTTGACGCGAAACGTGGCCCCCGGCTGGGTGCCGGCCGGAATCTTGATGACTGCCTTGCCCTCGAGCGTGGGCACTTCAATGTCCGATCCCAGCGCCGCCTGGACAAAGCTGACGGGGACTTCGCAGTGCAAATCGTCGCCATCGCGCTGAAAAATTTCGTGGGCCGTCACGTGCAGGATAACGTATAAATCGCCCTGCGTTCCTCCGCGAAAACCCGCTTCGCCGTTTCCGGACGAACGCAACCGGCTGCCCGAGTCCACTCCGGGTGGGATTTTCAGTTTTATTTTGGAGGACAGCTCCTGGCGGCCCTCGCCGTGGCAGGTTTTGCAGGGCTTTTCCAGGGTCCGGCCATGGCCTTTGCAGTGCGGACAGGTTTGGGCGATGCTGAAAATCCCGCGGGACATCAGGACCTGGCCGCGGCCGCCGCAGGTCGGGCACGTCTTTGCAGCCGAACCTTTTTCGGCCCCTGAACCGCCGCACGTTTCGCAGCGGTCCAGTTTGCTAACGGAAATCTCCTTCTCACAACCCGCCGCCGCTTCTTCCAGTGAGATTTCCAGGTCATAACGCAGGTCATCGCCACGCTGAGGTCCCGACCGGTCAGACCCGCCGCCAAAAATGGTTTCAAAAATGCTGGAGCTGCCGCCGCCAAAGACTTCCTTGAAAATGTCAAACGGATCGTGGAAACCGCCGCTAAATCCGCGCGACGCGCGCTGGCGCGCGTCAAACGCGGCGTGGCCGTATTGGTCGTAGGCTGCCCGTTTTTGCGGATCGCTTAACGCCTCGTAAGCCTCGCCCAATTCCTTAAATCGTTCTTCGGCCGTGTGATCGCCCGGATTCTTGTCCGGATGATATTTCACGGCGAGCTTGCGATAGGCTTTCTTGATATCGTCGGCGTCGGCGCCCCGGTTGACTCCCAGGATTTCGTAGTAATCGCGTTTGGCCATCTGAGTTAAATCAAGATCATCCTCATTCTCATCCTCGAGCAATCCTCAATTATCATTTTGCGGCCGCTGGTTTCCTGGCCACAACTACCGCCGCGGGCCGAAGCAACCGGTCACGCAGCTTATATCCTTTGCGGATTTGCTGGACAACACGGCCTTCCGGGACGTCGGCCGTGTCCTGCTGCGAAACGGCTTCGTGCTGCGTGGGATCAAACTCCTTGCCGGTGGCGTCGATTTCTTCGAGGCCCGATTCAGCGAGGATGCTCTTGAGCTGTGATTGGACCATCACGATTCCGGCCTGCAAGGACGACGATTTGGCGTCCTTATCTTTGGCCGTTTGGACGGCGGCGAGGGCCATTTCAAAACTGTCCAGCACGGGCAACAACTTTTGAAGCAGCGAGGAATTGGCAAATTGGATGGCGTCGGTGCGTTCCCGCGCCGCGCGCTTTTTGAAGTTGTCGAAATCGGCCGTTGTGCGCAGCAACCGGTCCCAATGTTCATCGGCCTTGGCCGCGCGGGACTTCAATTCCTCGAGCTGTTCAACGGTTAACGATGCCGGGTCGATGATCGCCACCGGTTCGGTATTTCCCTCTTGTTCCGTTTGCGTTTCGGACTTGTTCATAATCAATCTGCTGAAATGTCAGACGGACAAGTTATATGATTTTCGTGCCGCCAGCAAATGAAACGTTGAACCGAGCCAAGCCCGGTAGGGCGGGGTGGAAAAGACGCCGGATTGATGGATTGCTGGATGCGTAGATTGATGGACTGTCTCAACGACCCAATCCCCGGTAGGGTGGAAGTGCCCTTCCGCCAGGCACGCGCTGCTTCAGCTGCGCGGCCCAAAAGCACAATAATCCATCATCCGATTATCCCACTCCCTCACGGTCGGGGCTCTGTTGCCCAAACAAAAATCCACAAATCCATTTATCCAGCATCGGGGCGCTCACGCTCTCAAAGTTCTCAAGGTATCAACTCTTTTCCCCCTCTGTCGTCTGCGCCGGCGTTTCCGTCTGCGTCTTCAACTCCTCCGGCGCCGCGGTCGCCAATCCAGGGTCCACGGTCACCGGCGCCGGTGGTTTTTCCGCAGGAATCCGGCGCAATTCGTCGGCGGCGGGCAAATCTTCCAGGCCGCGCAGACCGAAATATTCCAGGAACATCGGCGTAGTCCCGTAGGTTTGCGGGCGGCCCACCGCTTCAGCGCGGCCCACGGACTCCACCAGCCCGCGCTCGGTGAGGGTCTGCATCACGCCGTCCACGCTGACACCGCGAATCTGTTCAATCTCGGCGCGGGTAAGGGGCTGGCGATAGGCGATAATCGCGAGCGTCTCCAAAGCGGGCTGCGACAGCCGGGGCGGACGCGCCTTGACGCCGACCAGCGCGCGCACCCACGGGCCATATTCCGGCTGCGTGACGAATTGCCAGGAACCGGCCACACAGACGAGCCGATAGGTTCGCGCCGCGCTCTCGTGATCGCGCGCGAGTTCTTCGAGCGCCGGTGTTAATTCCGCTTCCTTGATTTTGGCCAGCGACTTTACCGTCGCCTCGGCATCTTCCGCATCAGCGGCATTGACGAGGACTTCGCGCAGCTCTTTGGCGCTTAGGGGCTTTTGAGCGGAAAATAGCAGTGATTCCAGTACGAATTTCAGTTCCATTTTAATTTTCAGATTTACGATGCTTGGGCAGAGCGGCAGTTCTGCCCTGCCTTAAATTGGGGCAGGGCAGCTCTGCCGCGCCGCCCAAACTTAAATCGGTTGCGGCCGTTTCGGCTCATTAAATTCATTGCGCGTTTTCCTTCAATTCTGCCCCGGATTGGGGTCCGTCCACATCCTCACCTTCGGCGTTCGATGTTCGGTGTTCGATGTTCGATGTTTTCTCATCCTCATTCGTTACCGTTTCCGGCTCCGCCGCCACCGCCCGGCTGATTTCAATATCGCCAAATGCCTCCGGCTGTGCGCAGACAAGCTGTTTCAAGCGGATCAACTCGAGCAGGGCCAAAAATGTGCAAACCACTTCTCCACGACTGGCTGCGTTTTCAAACAAATCGGAAAATTTTACCGACCCCCGCTCGCCAATGACCTTTAGAACAGATTCGATTTTTTCGCTGACGCTCCATTTGTCTTCGAAGATTTCGCGCGCCTGACCCTCACGCTGCTCGAATCGCTTGAGGACCGAATTGACGGCGTTGAGCAAATCGAAGATCGAGACGTCGGGTTTTACGGGTTCAGCCGCGGGTTCGGCAAAGTCCGGTTTTCCCGGGATGCGCGGGAAGACGTGTTCCTGGCGGGATTCGAGGGCCTGCAATTGGGCGGCGGCATCCTTGAATTTTTTGTATTCGACGAGTTGGCGGATGAGTTCCCAGCGCGGGTCTTCGCCTTCCTCCTCGCCTTCGACCTGCGCCTGTTGTTCCACCGGCAACAATTCGCGGCTCTTGATGTACATGAGCGTCGCCGCCATCACCAGAAACTCGCCCGCGATTTCCAGGTCAAGCAGCCGCATCGTATCGATGTACTCGATGAACTGCGTGGCGAGCTTCGTAAGGTTCACCTCGTAAATGTCCACTTCCTCCTTTTTGATGAGGTAAAGCAGCAAATCAAGCGGGCCCTCGAAGACCTCGAACTGGACTTTGTATTCGGCCATGGCGGGCAAATTAACAATAAATTTGGAGCGTTGAAAGGTTGAAAAGTTGAAACGTTGAGACGGTGGGTGACCCACACACACATTTTTTGTATATAGGCAGGGAAACTGGAAACGAAGGCGAGAATATGCCAATTTACGCAGTTTTATTGGGGAAATCAACAAAATCGGGATGGAAACCGGGGTTGGCAAATTGGCGCCGACTCCGCTCAATTTCCAGGCAGGAAATTATTCTCGAATGTCAAAAACTCCGCCAAGATCGAGTTTATTTCTTCCGGAAAAAGACGGCGTGTGATTTTTCGTCTTTTATAAGATGCATCGTATTTTCTTTGGCGAGTTCTTCCAAATAGACGCCGTCAAATTCCAAATTGGCGTTGGTTAAATCCACTTCCACTTTCTGGCTGAGCGTATTTCTCAACGAATTTTGCCAGTCAGAGCCGCTACAGTTTATTGTTCTTGGAATCATGCTATACTCCTTTCTATAAACATAGCGATGTCCGCAACCAATTCAAGTTTTATTCAAGGCAGCCTCGTATTCCCGGTTGCTTTACACGAAGGACACGTCAGATGAAGAATCGCTTCTATTGCTGGCACCGGGTGGCAGGCGCTGTTTTAGGTGTCGGCTGACAAGTGGCCGGTTTGCACCCGCAGCCGCTGAAGCTATGGCGGGCAGGCCGGGGCCGTCGGAGAAATTTATTAGTCCTATTTCTCCAGCCGCGAGGCAACTTGACCGGTCCAAATTGAGGCAAATTGGGCCAGCATGACTGACAGGAAAAAGAGGAAAAATCCGCTCCCTACGTTGATGCTCGCGACGCCGGTGGATTTAACTGTGAGCACCAGGATCGCGACAACGAAGACGTCCAGCATCGACCATTTGCCCAGATGTGAGACAAATTTATAGTAGGCTTTGGCCTGGTCCGCCGTCAGCCCCGGGTAGAACTAGATTGCGAGCAGGGAGTTTATTTTCAGGAAGGGAAAACAAATCGTGAACACGAAGAGAATCAAAAAGAGAAACAATTCGCCCGCATTCCAGAGCACCACCAGGCCATGAAATACAGAAATCTGGTTGTTGAACAGCCAGAGCTTCGACACGGTCGTGAAGGGAAGAAAGATGCCCGCAAAATAACAGCCCAACGCCGCTAACAACATCGCCAATATTGTCCAACCCGCACGGCGGTGCGTGGTTACGAGTGACGGATTTCTCCCTTTCATCCAGGCGGATGCTGTCAGCCGGGCCTGCCATTGACAAGCTGTTTTGGCTCTTCATTAATAGCGATAGGAGTCCACGAAATGTCAGAATTCCGGGACTGGCCCATTCAAAGTGAACAGACCTGGCTGGTGCCCGGCGCGGGAGCGTTGTTGGAGCTGGCGGATGATGAGTCAAGGTCGGCGCGGCGCCGGTGAGCCGCGAGCCGTTCGGCGACTTTGCGGGTCAGGATTTATTTGCCGGTACGAACGGCGCGAATGGCGCGGGCCAGTTCGTCTTCGGGAGATTCAATCCACTAATTCCCGCTCAATTTGTTCAAGCGTTTTGTTCTTGGTTTCCGGCAGACCAAAGGCGACGAAAATGAAGCCGAGGACGCAGATTGCTGCATAAAGCCCAAAAGTTCCCGCCGCGCCAAATGATGCATTCAAAGTCGGAAAGAGAAACGTCAGGAGGAAACACGCCAGCCATAAGGATGCAACCGCAATTGCCATAGCCGCCCCGCGTATGCGGTTTGGAAAGATTTCCGAGATGACGACCCAGACTACCGGCGCCAGGGACATCGAATAGCATGCGATGGCCGCGAGCACGAGCAGTAGCATCGGCAATCCCTGGACGTGCGCATGATAGCACAGGGCAAGCACCGTATAGATGACGGCCAGGCCCGCCGAGCCGAACAGCATCAGGGGGCGGCGCCCGGCGCGATCCACTACGCCGAGGGCGACAAACGTAAATGCCATGTTCACCGATCCGGTCCAGGCGATGTTTTTCAGCACGCTGGAAATATCGTAGCCGGCGGACTGGAAAATCTCCTGGGCATAATTGAAAATCACATTGATGCCGCACCACTGTTGAAAGACCGCCAGGCCAATACCCAGCAGAAGGATTTTAAAAAGCTTCGGTTGAAGCAATTCGCCAAAATTGACTTTTTCAATTTCATTCACCAGAGTTGCTTCAATATCAGCCAGGGCGGAAGAGGAATATTTTGCTCCGCCGATTTTTCCCAGGATGGCGCCTGCCGCCTGAGATTTGCCGTTTTTTGCGAGCCAGCGCGGGCTTTCCGGGACCAAAAACATTCCGATAAAAAACAAAAGTGACGGAATGGCAGTAAGGCCGAACATCCAGCGCCAGCAGCTTTGGCCATACCATGAATTGCGAATGTATTCGTCGCTGGCCAGGGGAGGCAGATGGCGTCCAAGCGCCCAGTTGACGATTTGCGCAAGTAATACCCCGATAACGATGGTCAATTGGTTAATGGAAACCAACCGGCCGCGCATTTGCGCGGGCGCAATTTCGGCGATATACATCGGGGACAAATTGGAGGCCAGGCCGATGGCTACACCGCCCAGGACGCGCCAGGCTACGAAGACCGCAAAATTCGGAGCGAGCCCGTTGCCGATGGACGTGATTGCGAACAAAGCCGCGGAGGCGATTAACAACCGTTTGCGTCCGAATTTATCGCTAAGGCCGCCAGCGACCAATGCGCCGACGAGGCATCCGATGAGGGCGCAACTGTTCGCCCAACCCGATTGAGCGGCGGTGGTGATGTGGAAAAAACTCTCGAAAAACTGCTTGGCGCCGCCGATGACGACCCAATCATAGCCAAATAACAACCCGCCCAGGGCAGCGACAATGGAGATGAGCCAGATATAGCCGAAGTTGTATTCAGCCTTTAGGTCCGACGTTTGGGTCTGGGTGGTCGTGATCATTAGTCATTTATTAGCAGATGGAGGGAACCAGTTCAATAATGCTGCGGCGACGATTTCATGGCCCTGTCGATTGGGATGATTGCTTTGCGCCATTAAATCACGAAGCGGGGTGCCGGAATGGACTTTGGTTTCAAACAAAGCAAGACTATCCACCAGGCCCACATGATATTCCGCCGCAAGCTGGCGGATCTGCTCTGCCTGCTGGTTGAGCGGGTCGTTCGGGTCGTCCAGGTGTGCGGCAAAATCGGGCGTGGGCGTGAGCAGAATCACTCGAATAATTCGCGTCAGGGCCATTTCAATCATCTGGCGGCAGGCGCGTTCGGAACGCGCCAGTCCGATGGCGCGGTCATTCAGGCCGTAATCAATGGTGATGACGTCCGGCCGCAGATTCAGAACGTCGCGGCGGAAACGTTTCGCGCCTTGCTCGGAATTTTCCCCGCCAATGCCCGTGACGATGACATTGATGACGGCATTTGGAAACCGTTTCGCGAGGCCACGATGCAGCAAATAAGGATAGGCGTCAAACGTATGGACGGAAGGCGTCCGGAAATATCCGGCAGGAACGCTGTGACCATGGCAAACGATGTTGATAGTGCGATTGGTCGGCCAGGATTTTGTGAGTTCGGAGCAGACGTTGGCCAGGTACGTTTTTGGGTCTGCCGGCGAGGGCGTGGTTTGGGCTGTGCGCAGCGAGGAGCAGGATGTCAGCATCGCGGCCATTGCGACGGCCATAAAACCGAAGAAGCAGTCCAAACTTCGCGGCATGGTAAAATATTAATTATCGGCGCGGATGACATTGAACTCGGCCAGAGAGGCCCAGGGGCCGTTCGCGTAACCGCTCAACGCAACCAGTTTTACGAATTTGGCGGTGACGGGCGCCGGGAAATTCACGGTCTTCAATTCCGCGCTTTTTGTAAAGACTCCTTTTACGATTGGATCGCCCCAATTCACGCCATCGGCGCTTGTGTAAAATGCGAAATCTTTGATCCAGCCGTTGTGGTTGCCGTCCTGCCGCGGCAGCGCGGTGAAGCCGGTCAAAATTTCGGCAGTCTCAAATTCAACGGCCAATTCATGCGGGAACGTTGGAATTGGATCGGCATCATAACTCGTGTGCCAGAAGGTTTGAGGATCGCCGTCAATCGCGTTTTGGGCTGAGTATCCTTCTTCTTCAGAACTGGCTTTGATGGACGCGACGTCACGCATTTTGCCGGAGCCGGCATCAACCATGAGGCTGCGGATTTGACCGGGAGACAATTCGACAGTTGGCTGACAATTCGTCGATTCGAGATAATCCACCAGGCTCGTCCGCATCTGACGCGACACTGGGTCAGTTGGCGCGTCGCCGGTCAGGTCGAATCCGCAGATGACGATTTTGCCGGAACCAACGCGGCCTTCTACTACCAAACCCAGTGGATGCGCGGTGACCCAATCATCAATGACGCGAACAATTGGGTCCACGCCGTGAGGCAGAAGATCAAGTCGCAACGCACCGGCGCGATGGATTAAGTACCACCAGTTCCAATCGCTGAAGGCATCGGTTGGAAATTCCGCAAGCGCCGGGTTGTTCGGATCGCAAAGAATGCCGAGAGTGGTTGGCGCCTGGCGGCTGGTCCAGGCTGTATTCCAGAATATGCTTGAGAAACCGAGCTTGACGGAGTCCGTATGGTAGTTGCGCACGTCACTGCCGGGAATCGTCAACAAAACCTTTCCGCCTGATTGAAGACATTTCCGGGCGGCGTCATCAAATTTGGACGTTACCAGGACGTCGCGCGGCTCCGGCGGCGATTGTGATGGATACACCCACACGTTCCAATTATTCTCGAATTTCGTTCCCTCGAGAGCCACGTCGAGTGTGTATTGTTTCGGCGCAGGTATGTCGGCCAAATTGATGCTGATGTGGCCCAGGGGAATACCGTTGTCCACGGGAACATCGCGCGCGGGGAGTTGACCGCTGGCAACGGTTTTTCCATCGTTATTCACGAGTTTCCAGTCAGCGGCGGTATTCCGCAACGGCTCGGGGCCAAAATTGGCGACTTCGAGATCGGCTTCAAGCTTTTCGTTGGTGGTAAAGATGCGTTTGTCCAGGCGCGCCAAGGGAACAGTAGCGTTGCAGAATTGGTGGAATTGTTTTGCGGTGACGTAGCCTTTCGGCTCCCAGAAGGGATTGAGAACACCTACCAGAGCGGTGCCTTGCCCCGGAAAATCCGTCAGGCCGAGCAATTCAAACCCGCCCATCCCCGGTGTTCGCAGCGCGGATTCGATGTCTTCCTTGTAGCACAACGTTTGTAATTTGCCCGACGCCAGAAGGAATTTGTGAGCAAGACTTCCCATGCCGTTGGCGTCTAACTGCGCGCGAAAGATGTCAAAATTTTTGGGTTTGAGGTATCCGGTATATTCGGGGACTTCGTCGAAATCCGGATAAACGCACCACTGGCCGATTTCGTGACTGATAACGGGGACGCTGCGTCGATGAATGTAATTACGGTAATCAGTGGTCGTCTCCGGCGGTTTGGCATTGATGCGGGATGTCAGGCCCGCGCCCCAGGCCTGGATGCGCGGATCGGGCGTGACATCGAATTGATTGGCCGGGAGCTGCGGCCAGCCCGAAGCACTGGTCCAGAGACGCCGCGGATCAATCGCTCTAAAGTGGTCTACATATTTCATAAAATAATCATCAAAAGATGCGTGATAATCCATTCCGTCTTTATTGGCGAGCCACGAACGCTCAGCGCCCGGCTCGTTGCCGTAAGGCATCAGAACAAATGACGGATGATTTCCGTACGCGCGCAAAATTCGTTCCGTCTCGCGGTAAACCCACGCGTCAACCGGTTTGCCGTTGCCGATGGTGGTAGACTGGTTTGCCCAGCAGGTCTCGACCTGGTAATAGAATCCCAATTTATCCGCCGCTTCAAACGCCGCGTCTGGCGGGCAGTACGAATGAAAGCGAAAGAGATTCAATCCAAAGGATTTTGCCACCCGGATGATCCGTTCCCAATCCCGGACGTCCGTTGGCGGATGGCCGGTTTTGGGGAAGACGCAACATTCCAGCGTGCCGCGGAAAAAGGTTTTGCGGCCGTTGATGAGAAATTGCGTGCCGTCTGTCGAAATGTGGCGCAATCCGAAGGTGACTTCGCGCGTGTCCCGTTCCGGTGACCGCAAGGTGACCTTTAAATGTTGCAACGCCGGATGGAATTCGTCCCATAATTCCGCATTCGGGCCCAGGGCGACGTTCACCGATGCGTCACCCCCCCGCGAATCCCACGAGACCGGCACCGTTTGATTTCCTACGGATAATTCTCCATTACCGGAATGGCCGGTTTGGTTGCCAATATGAATTCTGAGCAACGCGGAGCGTGTCTGGACGACCGGGTAGACCTGGATGTCGTCGAGCCAGATGGGAGGCGTGGCGCGCAATTCAACTTTGCCGACGATGCCGTTCCAGTTGCCCTGGGTATGATCGCTGATCGCGTGGGAATTTTCGCCAATATCTATGATCCTCCGATTGTCCACGCGGATCGTTACGGTGTGTTTTCCGGGGACAAGCACGCCAAAATCGTATTCGTGCGGCGTGGAGAGCGAGTCGTTTGTGCCAATCAGCTTGCCGTCCAGCCAAACGCGCGTTTCCCAGTGGGGGCGTTCAAGAAAAAGGACGACACGTTTTCCATTCCAACGATCCGGCACAACGAAATCGCGCTGGAACCAGGCGACGCCGGAATAATATTTATCCGGCTGCAGAAAGAACGGCACTTTCACATTTCCCGGCTCGCGATACTTCGCGTATTCGGGCGCCGAAAACCAGGGGCTTCCCTTCACACCGCCCGTCCAGGGTGTGTTGGTGGAAATATCATCGCCAATGCCCTCCGCGGGCAAAGAACCCGGCAGCCGGAATTGATCCGGCAACGCGCGGTCAAACCAGTTTTGGCCGATGCCGCTGTCCGCCCGGTCCAATTCAAAACGCCACTTGCCTGCCAGTGAAACGCTATCACCGAACAACGAAAGATTTTCCCCGAAACAGGGGACGCAACTCGCGATGATCAGCCCAAAGAGGACAAATATTTTTCGGATCATAAATTGTGACAAACCTATGGCACCGCGGCGCCGCGATAAAATCGGCACGTTTGGCTCGTCGAAATTGTATCCGTAAAAGTAAAGTCGCCAAGACCATCCGAAAAAAGCGTCGCAAGGTTCGTCCATGGCCCCAGCGGGCTATTGGCGGCAAGGACTTCGTTCGATGCATACGGAAACCCGGCGAAATTGACCGCTACTGCATTGATTGCAGGCAGCTGTTTCGGCGACAGCGCCCGGATTTGGTCGTTGGATTGCCGTGGGGTTGGCGTGAACAGGTTTAAAATGCCTGGATCATCATCGGGATTGCTTCCGCTGCTGGTATCGGCTGATTGGGTTATGACATCCACCGCATCCACGATTTCGCCGGAGCTGTTGACCAAAGCGATAATGGGCGATTGTTGCGTAAAAGAGCCGACCGTGGGCGGAGCCGCCGGCGAGGTGCTGTTCAACAGCCCAATCTCAGCCGAGGGTTGCAGCGAAAAATTGACGTGCAGGTCCGAACCGGAATTTTGCGATGTCAAGCCATCCGCCCAAACCAGGAGATATCCGCCGGGAGCGATTGAATAGCCCGAAGGGATTTGGAATTGAAACAAATTCGTGGGCGAACTCGTAAGAAAATAGCCGGCCAGGTTCACGGTCGTGGCGCCGGCGTTATACAACTCAAACCACGGCTCGAATTGGCCGTTCGCCGGATCAGCGAGCGTCCGGGTGTTGTCCGTCATCCATTCGTTGATGCAAATGGAAGGGAGGAACGATGGCCCCGGCGTATCATTGTAAACGTAGAATTCATAAATCGAAGGGGTGGAGGGCATATTGGTCAGCACCAGCCGGACTTTTGAGGCGGTGACCGTTGGAAAAGTGTCTGAGGCGGAGGCGCCCATGGCGCCCCCCGTGACATCGACTGTCCAACTGCTGCCGTTCCAATGTTGAATTTGATATCCCGAAATCCGGCTTTGGAATTGTGAATAGGCGGTGCGATTGAATGTCATTGGCGTGGGCCAATCCAGTTCCAGCCATTCGCTGGACAGGGTAGGATAAGCGGTATTCCAACGGGTGCCCGGGTTGCCGTCATTGGCCAACTGCGGGCCATAATCCGCCGTATCACCCTGCCAGACCGACGACGCGCTGGCAGTCGCGCCGAGCGCCAAATCGAAATCGTCACTGTGCAATTGGCGCAGGGTGAAATTATCAAATTGC
The DNA here is from genome assembly GCA_035933915.1 of Verrucomicrobiia bacterium. Classification (GTDB taxonomy): domain Bacteria; phylum Verrucomicrobiota; class Verrucomicrobiia; order Limisphaerales; family UBA11358; genus UBA11358. Next base: position 28,836 of record DASYYL010000075.1, on the reverse strand, counting down.
GCGCCGTACCACCCGCCGCAACCCAGCCCGGCCATGCCGCTGGAATAAGTATAATCGGTAAGATTTGTCACCAGAACATTGTCAACATAACAGCGCAATGACGTGCCCCGCATGGCGAGGCGAAGATTGTGCCAGGTATTCGTCGTGAAATCCGCCGCCCCGGAGGCCAGTAGATTGGTGGAAGCATAAAGCTGCCATTTCGAATTGGCGTTGTTCAATGCAAACCAATAACCGCGGGGCAGGGGATCGTTAAACCCGGGCACACTTCCCACTCGGCCCATGATAAACGCCAGCCCGCCATTCACTTCAACCAGCACGTCGGCGCTCACGTCATAGTCCGCCCAACTTGCGTCGCCAATCAGACTATATGGCTGCCATTCTGAGGTCCATCGAATGCCCGTTTGCTGCGAAATCTGCCGCAGACTTTGGCCCTGGCCGTCGGCTCGCGTCGCCACTTGAAATGTCCCGGCCTGATCAGAAAAATATTTTGGCGTGGCGCCGGGTGAATACTTTTCAAAGTTGTCTTTGTAAGGAAGAGGAAAAGGAGCCGGTGGTGGCGGCACGGCGGCCCCTTTGGACTGGCCGGTGGTGGTGGTCAGCGAGTAGATGGCGCCCGGTTGGAATGTATAGCTGAACGTTCCGTTGGCAGGCGTAAATTGGCTGACATTGACAAATTGATTCGTCTGGGTGGTTTCCCAAACATTCACAGCCGTTGCCGAAAGTCCATTCGTCAAACGAAAGGTGATGGTTTGGGCTGCGACAGCGTCCGAGGTTTCAACGACAATGCTGTAATCCAATTGGTTCGTAGAAACCAACGTCACAAGGCTTCCGCCTCCAGGCAATAACTGGCACACGCCGCCTCCGAGATAAGTCCAGCCGGGCGCCGTAAATTGCGTGGTGTGCGCCGTTGCCCAAATGGCGGGGGCGACGTCGTAATTTCCGGACCACGGCGTATTGGCCCGCATCAGACCCGAATCCGCCGCCGCCAAAATATCATAATAACTGGTTACCGGGCTCCAGATTTCCGTGGTGGTGATTTTTGCGTTGATATAGTTGCGATTAAAAATCCGCGCCAGGTTTGTCGCGGTCCTCCAGGTGCTGCCGCCGATGCCATCTTCGCTTGACCAGAGGAGCTTTCCGCACGTTTGCGCTGCCGCAGGGCTGCTTTGTCCGGGATAATGCACTCCCACGCGGGCAATATCGTTGGATAACACTGAGTCAGACAACAAACCGCAGGTTGTATTGGTGACGATGTTCCATGTCCCGCCCCATTCATCGGCCGCCACGAGCTGGATGTTCTGCAATCCGTTCGCGTTCAGCGCGGAGCGAAGCTGTTTTATCCAGGCTGTTTCCGTGGTATTGACGGCGGCCTCGTTGTGAGTTCCGGTGAAATTGAAAGCCAGGCCGTAAGCGCTTTGGGCGCCTTCAATGAAACTCACGATGTAGTTGCACATGTCCGACGAATAGTAATTGCCATTCCCGATCCAACCCGGCGCTCCCCACGCGAGGCAGTCCAGGATGATGTTTGGGTTTCGGGCCTTTGACTGTTGCATGAGCCACCATTCGTAACCGCTGCTGAAATTCATCGTGCCTCGAACAGGCTCGAACGCCGGTTCGGTACCATCGGTAGAATTGACGCCGCCGCCAATTTCGACTTTCAAATGTTGCAGCGAAGCGCCGTAGTCAGGCTTGAACAAATAATCAAGGACCTGGCTCCGTTCCGGCTCCGGATAGTCAATGAGCAATCGTGACGATGCGCCGGCACTGGCCGCGCCGATGCCCTCGAATGTGCGGCCCAATTGCCTGGGATCGAGGACGATGGTTTCCTCGGACGGACCAACCTGGGTCGGCCCTTCTATCTCATATTGCAGATTTGGCCCCAGGTACGCTGAGCCCGAATAGGCGTAACCAGCGGTGCTGTAGGCTCCAATTGCCGCCGCGAAAGGAGAACTGGAAGGAACAGAGATGACCGCCGGACCAGTCGTGCCGCCGCCCTCATAAGGCTGCAAATAACCATCCGGACTGCCCGAAGTAACGCTCGCCAATAAATCGTAATAATCGCCGGCCGCCAGTGCAATAGGAGTTCCTAGCGTAACCCAGGCAAAACCATTGGTGTCAACCGGAGTCCCTGCATTCAGCGTTATGGACGCCAAATTGGCGCTGCTCAAATTACCCTGGGCGGTGGCGCTCGGTCCCCAAAGCGACAGTGTGTGGTTTGCCCCCACTTTTCCCGAAGCAGCATAAAACCCAAGGGCCGTGACAAGAACGGTGTCTCCCGACGGCACATTGGCGGCCACTACCTGGAAATTAAGGCCAACGTTGCCATTATAGCCGTCGGCAAGGCTCCCGCTGACATTTGTGTTATAGCTGGAATTAAAGAGATAAGCATCCCCTGAAGCCTGAAATTGGGCGAGGGCGGGCATTGCCATTAAGATCAGCAAGCCCGCAAAAACTGCTTTCATGCCTTGTTGGTCTCGCGATTGCCCGAAAACACAGCCAAAAAATGAGATACAATCATTTAATGACATTGTCGGCCTCAATGGTCATTACACAATTGGTTGGAAACCAGACCCAAAATCGCTTCGTCTGGTTCCAGGTCAGGTCGTTGTGCTGCGTGTCCAAATCTCCGGTCCCATCAGTGTCCGTTTCCCATCGCGTTAAATTTCCGTTAGCTGTTGTAAATTTTGTGAGATCAAAACCGATGTATTGTGCGGCGCCCCAGTTTTGGGTGATCAGAATGACGCGGTGATTGGTCGAATCGTAGGCGGCAGTAGTATTGTGATCGCCGCTGGCGATAATTGTCATGCCTGGCAATATGTGTCGTGAATACTGGGCCATTACATAGAATTTTGTCCAAACCGTAGCGATAATGCCCTGTTCGGGGTTGGCTTCAATCAGACCGACCGATGACCAATCGTAAGGTTGCCAATAACACCAGCCGGTCGGATGCAACCAGGTCATGTCATTGTTGATTGTTTCTGCCAAAGTCATGCCACTGGTATCGCTGTCGTTATATTCCGAGTCCCATATCTTTTTGCCGCCAGCTGCCGTATACAGGGCGCTCTTGGCGGAGCTATTGGTCGCATCATACCCGTGGACGTTGATTTTCGATATGTCAGATTGAATCGTCGAGTTGAAATTTTGCCACGTGGTTTTCGCCTGGGAAAAGTCGTATTCATCCGAGGCGGTGATGCCAACCGATGTGAGTCCGCGATTGTTCAGTTCAGTGCGCAAATAGCCCAGTACCGATGCCTGAGTGCCGGTGTCGAAATGACAGCCCTCCTGGGTGCCGTCCCAAACCCACCAATCGGCGCTTGGCTCATTGAAAGCCTCGACATAGCTGAAATTAACTCCCCAATTATTGTGGGCGTAGGCCGCAACCGAAGCGATGTAAACGGCGTGTTGGTCATAATTCCAGGATTCCAGGTTGTTACTTGAACCGCTGCCTGCCCCGCACGGGTCCAGGTTGTAACACATCCACCACATTGGAGAATAGGAAATCAATTCAAAGATATTAGCGCCAAGGTTTCGCGCCAGCCACATCATATTACGTTGATTTGAATCCACCCACCAATTCCAACTGCTGCTGGTGACGTTTGTGCTGTACCAATTCGTCCAATAACCCTGCATTTCCCGGTACGTATATGGGTATTCAGTCATATTCGTCGGGAGATACATTTGGGCCGTGCCAACCGGCGTCGTGCATTCGGCTCCGAGATTATAGCGCACAATATTATAACCCAGGCCGGGAACGGTTGAACCATTATAGCTCACGTTATTGGTTGAAAAAATCAGGTCGGCCATCAATTGATTCGTCCCGAATTGGTCCACATTTGCCCACCAGGCAAGGCTGCAGCCCCAGCCATCCCACGTTCCATAGGTCGATGACGGCTGGTTAGTCATCCAATAGTCCGCACGTGACCAGTTGGGGAACAGGAGTGCCGCGGCCAATATAATTATTTCAAAACGGATTTTTCCTATGGATGATTTCATAGATGCGAACGCATTTGGTTTTGGAATTTGGATTACGCGGCTGACTTGAGCAAATCAGCCGCCGGGACATTATTTGGATCGCGCTTCAAAATTTGTTTCAGCAGTGCGCTTGCTCTTGTCGTTTGGCCAAGCCCAAATCGCGCCTGTGCCTCAAGGACCATCGCCGTCGTTTGCCGTCTGAACTGTAGATCATCATCAAACAGCAGCATGGTTGGCAGCGACGTCGCAAAGTAATCTATTTTGGCTTCGGTTTTGGCCAGCCCTTTCGCGTAAGCCAGCAGATCTTTCAAAAGCTTCGCCGCCTTCGCCCTTTTGCCGAGCTTCTGCATCGCCAGCGCCGAATAGAGTGTCATCTCTGAAAAAGGACGGACGCTCATTTCCTGAAAGTCGCCTTTGAAAGACGCTGCAATCTCCCATTGCTGGCGCGCCCGCTTGCGATCGCCCAAGCCGTCCCACGCCATCCCCAGCCAGTAGTAAGTGTCGCTGCAATTCGCCAGGATGTGGGTTGCTTCGCTCAAATTCTCCGGCGATGCCAATGCCTGCTTAATTAACGCGAGCGCCGTCTTATAATGCCGACGCTCCAGCGCCTTTCGCCCCAGCGCCAAATGCGTTCGCACGTGCTGGCCCAATGCCAGGCCTTCGCCGCCTTCCCATGGCTGAAATTTCCGCCGCATCAGAATCTCCAACGCGTGTTCGGGTTGCCCTGTCTGATTGTAAAGCGCGCAGAGTTCGACGCTTAAATCGTCCCGTTGTCCGGTCAATTGCGGATGTTTTTCAAGTTCCGCCAGGCGGCGGGCCGGCGCGTAGCCCAGTCTCTTCCAAAGCTGGTCGCGCTCAAACAGCAGCCGCGCGTCCGATGGATTGGCCTTGAACGCCTTGTCATAAGCCGCCCGGGCTTTGGCCGGCTTTCTGGATATGTTGAAATAGCCAATTCCCAGGTTGCGCCAGACAATGGAGAATTTCGGATCGAGCTTTGCCGCTCTTTCCCACAAGGGAATCGCCTCCTGATGACGGCGGCGGTCGTAAAGCAAATTGCCTAAATAATACGGCGCACGAGCGTCCTCCGGATTGGTCCGCATCGCTGACTGCAGAATGGAGATTTCTTCGAGGCGCGACGGAAAGCAATAATCGGGCGAAGCTGCCACCGCACGTTTATAAAACTCCATCGCCCCATTTTGATCGCCGCTTTTTTCATGCAACCAGCCCAGAGTATAAAATACCATGGGCTCGGCGCCCCAACTCTGATTTGGTAAATCGTCCTCGCTAGCCGCGCCATAGACTTGCGAAGGCGGGTCCTCGTCCTCGAGCTTCGCCTTCAACATCTCAATCGCCTCAAAATACAACCCTGCGCGAGCCAAATCATGCGAAATGTCCAATTGCGTTTGTAAATCGGGCGATTGCGCTTGTCCTTGAGGATGAGAAGGTTTCCCTGTTGCCTCGATTTTAAGATACCGCGCCCACCAATCGAGCTTGTCCAGCGCCAGTGTTTCTGCCAGCAATGCATCGGCTTCCGGATTACGCCCCAGTTTCCGCAGCATCATGACCTTCAAATCACGTGCGCGCAGATTGTCGGTATCGAGTCGCAGCGAGCGGTCCAAATGTTCCAGCGCACCGGTCCATTTGCTTTTTCGACAATCCATCTCTGCCAACGCGTGAAAAGCCGCCCGGGCACAGCGTTGGTCCCAGGTCGCTTTGTAAAAGGCCGCGTAAGCGTTCTCGAAAACGTCGTCACAGGCTGGTGATTTGCTGTCCAGTAGATAACGCAAGCACAAACCCAAATTGTAATACGCCTCGCAGTCATAAGGGTTCGCATTGCGCCGGGTCAGACGTTCGATCGCCTTGCGAAAATAGCCTTCCGCCGTGGCGAATTCGCCGCGGCGCAAATGCCACAATCCCATCGCATTGTTGCAGCGAGAGTCCGATGGATCGCGCCGCAACGCTTCCCGCCAATAAAGCGTCGGGCAACGTGTCGCATGACGATACTGTTCAAGGTGCATTCCCGTAACGTAAAGTTCGTCTGCGCTGCTCATCTCTTTGGGCGGCGCGGGTTCCGTTGCCGCCGGCGGCACCGCCCTGGTGGGGGTATCGCGTCTGACAAGTGGCACTGCCCCGTAAGATATAATTTCGCTCCCGTCAATCGTCTTGACCCGAACTGCCACGTCAGTGCCTTTCTTCAGTCCCGCGATCGTTTCGACAAACGGTTTGCCCGGCTTGAGGTCGCGCGTGACGGAATAAACCGTTTCGTGTTTGGACAACAGTTCAACGGTCGCGCCTAAAAAGGTCTCGGTTACGGCAATGCCCAATCGGGTTTTTCCATTTTCCGTCCGCAAACTCACTGCCGCGCGCACGTTTGCTTGCTGCGCCGGCCCGATCTTTTGAATTGGATACCAATACTGGCTCCACGTTCTGGTCTCGCCGGGCTGCAAAAAACTAAAATCCGGTTGGTTGTCCGTGTAAACTCCGGCCATGATTTCGATGTAAGGCGCATATTCGCCGTTCTCATCGGCGTCGGTCAGGTTACGGTCCCACGCGTATCCAAATGGATGGTTGCCCCAGGTCCATTGTTTTTTGCCCGGTGAGATATGATGGCTGGCGATGTGGATAATCCCCGCCTGCGTCTTGTAATCGTAACCGCCAAAGAAATCCTCCTTGCTGCCCATGCACATGTAGCTGCACGGCGTGGCAATGTTCGCGTAAAACGAAAGATCGTTGGGAGCGTAGTTTAGATTTTGTCCGCCATTGACAGAGAGTTTTGACTTGTCGCAATGGGGCGGAATGAACTGGCCGGGAATTTCACTTTGAGGAATTCCTGTTTGCGCGCGCCGGCCGTAATCCACGCCGTAATAGAGTCCTTCGCACAATGGATAACGGCTCATCGAACGCCGGGCATGGTCGGCAACGTAATAAACGTCCGGCGGAAAAAAGCTCTGATAAGCTTCATGCACTCGCGTGGCCACGTTGGCCCACCAGAGAAATGTCTGAGTGAAAGCGGTACGATTGTAGGCGCGCACCTTCAACTCAACCAGCGCTTTGCCTTGGCGCAGGCAAACTCCGTGCATACCCTTCAACCGGCACATCGGATCATGGTCACTACACCAGACAGTTTTCGAACCGTCGGCGTGCTCCTCAATCTCGTAATCGGTCGGCAGAAACGTCGCCGGACGATGATGTTGCGGCCAATTGAACTCAATACCGCCCGAAGCCCACGGCCCGGCCAATCCTACCAGCGCGGGTTTAATGACTTTTTGATTATAAATGAGGTCGTATCCGTTGGTTTTGTCCAGAATCGCGTGAATCCGCCCGCCAATCTCAGGCAGAATCATCACCCGTAAATATTCATTCTCCAGCCATATGACCTTCCACTTGCGCTCGGCCTTCGTCTCGGAAATGCGGTCGGTAAAGGGCAGGGGATAGACCCGCCCGCTGCTGCCTTGATACACCCGCTTCTCCACAAACATCGGATTCTTGTCCGGCGCGGCCGGAAGATAGGTCGGAAGAGAAAGGTCCTCCTGTCGGACAAACACGGTTGTGCCCGCGACTTTTTTGTTCCCACCTGAAGTATGAGGCCCTGTTAGCAAAGACTTAACCGACTCTCCGTAACAGACGTTCGCTGGTTGGTCAAAAGTTTTAACTCCGTTGTGACCGGATAATTCCGTATGAGACACCTCAAGCTCCTGGATCTTTCGATTCCGATTATTTTCGCGCGGACGCAGTTGTTGCCCAAACGCGCTATTGCCTGGACCTTTCAATCTATCTGTGGCCATATCACCACCAACCCCATCGTGTCGGACTTACGGTGATTCCCCACGTATTGTTGGTGGGTGAATCCCGTTCATACCCCGGGAAAAGGAAGCCCTGCACGTGACCGTCCGCGTAGCACATGTTGAAAAGTCCTTTGCCTTTGACCGCATGCCAGGCCGAAACCCAATTCAGCGGACGATCCGGAGCGCCGGGCCAGTCCACGAACAGAATCTTGGTCGTTATCTCGCCCTTCAGCAGCGAGGTCTGCATTGAGGGCGTCCATTCGGTGGCCGGCAGAGCCGGAGAGTTGTCGCCGCCCACGGCTTCCATTCCGTAATAGGACCATCCATACTGGCCATTTTGCCCGAGAATGGCACTGATAGATCCATACTGCCTCCACGGCATAAGATAACTGTTGCCCCAATCGATGAAGCAAGTGTCATTGGCAGGCCACGTTGTGCCTCCTCCTGCGCTGGCGTCACCGACGTCACCAGGACAACAATAGACCTTGGTGTTCTTGGTGTAATCGTTCACCGGACGCTTGGAGGCGCCGACCTTGTATCCATAATCTACACCGCCACTATTTTCCTGTTGACCGCTTCCTCCCCATGGATTGGCAGCCGGACCATATCCAGTGGCGCCACCTCCCCAACTGGCCCAATATCCATACCAGGGATAAGATTCCTGGTTATCGCTGGCGTACATGGCCAGGGCCGTTCCGATCTGTTTTTGATTGCTGACACATTGGATCCGCACTGCGCGAACTCTCGCCGCATTCAATACCGGCAACAACATGGCCGCCAGAATCGCAATAATCGCAATAACGACAAGCAATTCAATCAATGTAAATGCGTCGGCGGAGCGGGCAACGTGGCCGCTGGACTGGCGGCGCAAGTAGCCCTGCTCAACAAGCTGGAAGCCCGGTCCACTCATTCTGCGTTCGCTGGTCGATTTCATAACTTCGATCTCATTCATGCTCATTGCTGGACTCTGTAAAACTCCGCGCTGTTCGTCGGCTTTGTGGTATACGAGCCGTTGATCGCGCCGGGAACCTGCACCCACGGTCCGAGTACATTGGTCGATTCCAATAATGTCCCCACCGACCACGTTACGGTCAACTGGTTGGCCGCCACCGGCGATATCGACAATGTGATGGTCGGCACGATGCCCGAATAAAGGTCGCTGATCGCCGTTGGCGTCAGCGCCCGGTTGAACACCATCACGTCGCCAATCGGCCCTGTCCATAGGCGCCCGCTGGTGCCGCCGGCAGTGTCCCATCCCACGTAACTATTGCCTGCAAATGTGGCCGAGGGATTGGATGCTGCAAAATTCGTGGATTGCAGGACGCCTCCGGAATCAAGATACACCCCTGAATTGTTCGGGCTGATGACCATCGCCGCCAGTGCCCATTCATTGGTGGGCAGGTTCAATCCCGTAGCATTACCCACTTGGCCGTTCCAGGTATATCGGAGGGCATCCGCGCCATTGTTCGTAATGACCGACAGGCCGAATGTATACGTCGAGCGTTGGAAGAATATCGCGGCGTTAGGCGTCTGGCCGTATAAGGGCTCATTCGGGTAACCGTCATAAACCCATGCGGCAATGGTAACATTGGAAACGGTGACGCTCGGCGCGCCGGCCGAATTGGTCAACGGCGGCAACGTCACATAGCCATATTGGCCATCAAGTGAAACCGCATAGTTGTTGTTCCCGAAATTCACTTGCGGCGGTCCTGCCACCTGGGAGCATCCGGCGCTAAAATAGGCGCCGTCGTACGGAAAACCAAGCGCGCCCCAGTTTGTGGTCGTGCTGCCCCCGCCGTTAAAGTCGTTCAGCGGATAGTATAATAGCAAGTTTGGCCCCATGACCGCGGCAGGATATGTTCCGGCTGCCGCGGGATATTCCACGGAAAGGGTGGCAATAGAACTGTTGGCCGTCCCATAACTATTCGTCACAATAAGCTGATAGTTTCCAATGTTGTTTGAGGATACATCGGTAAGGGTCAGGGTGCTGTTGGTCGCTCCGGTGATCGGATTCCCGCCGAATGTCCACTGATACGCCAACGGCGGCACACCCGTTGCCGCTGCCGTGAATTGTACGGTCTGGTCATCAAAGACTGTTTGTGATTGAACATCCTGGACAATGGTCGGGCTGTCCAAAAGCACCGTGATTGTCGCCGTGGCGCTCGCGGCTCCCGTCTGGAGCACCGTGTTGGTTGCGATGATATAGTAGTTCGTGCTGGCATCGTTCAAGGCAAGGTTGTTCACGGTGAGGGAAAGATTGGTTTGGCCGGCTAATGGTACACCATTCGTGTACCATTGGACTGTCACTGGCGGTTGGCCCACGACGTAAGCTGTCAACGTCGCGCTCGAGCCGGCGTACACAGTTACATTGGTCGGCAGAACATAGGCCACCGGCGTGTTGGGCGCCAGGATTGCCAGGTTTGGAGCGCTATACATCTGCCCGGCAAACTTGCCGGACACTCCGCCTCCGGGCCAGGCTGCGCCCCAGTAGGTCGCGTCGCAGGACGTCGCAAAATATGGGTTCAGGTCCGGGATGGAATAAGTATTACCCCAGAAGGGATCCGAGGCGCTGAAAACTTCGGCCGCCAGAAGGTATTGGGTATTGTTGGACAACACGAGCGCCGGTTGAAGCGGCTCCCATATATATCCATTCACGACCGGACTGGTCCCGGAGGGAACCGTGACGTAACCGATTAGGGTCGTGCCCGCCGCATTGAAAATTCCCACGCGATGGCTGGTAGTGAGATTACAATCCGTAGCGTCTGTGTATTGGCTCGGCGGTGCATAGTATCCTAAATGCGTCACAGTGACGGGCGAACTGCCGACGGTAAATTGACCGCCAACTAATCCGCCAAAGGAATTCTGGCTCAAATTCGTATTGTAACCGTGCAGAAACTCCTGAGGCAGGGCGAGGTTCGGAAGCACGGTCAACGTGGCAAGCCTGCTCGTGGCCGTATAGGGCGTGCCGCTGATGTAATTCGACGCCACGCACGAGAAACCCTCGCCGTTATTTGCCAGGGTCGCCACTAGGGAGTAGTTGGTGCTGGTGGCGCCGGAAATGGGCGTCCCATTGCCGGACCATTGAAATGAAATGGGTGGGCTGCCGGTGGCCATCATCGAAAACGTCGCCTCATAATTTTGAAAGACGGTTTCGTTTGTCGGCTGAAGGTTGATGGTCACGGGAAACGCAGTCACAATCACTGCCACATTCGAACTTTGATCGCCGCCCAGAGCATTGCTGGAGGTCATAAAATACGTGCCATCATTGGCCGCGGAGGAATTGGAAATGGTCAGAGTCGCGTACGGGCTCGTCGTGGTGCTGATGAGCAAATTAGGCGACCCAGCCTCCCACCATTCGTTGGTAACCGGTTGCTGGCCGCTGGAGAAGCCCTGCACCAAAATAGTGTTCCCCGAACTAAATGAAGCATTGGTTGTGGCAACTCCGGCGAGCGCGGGGCCAACCGCGATGTAACCCGCCCCTGCAACGACGTAGGTCGAGTTGCTCCCGCCGGGGCTCAATGAGGACGGAGGCCAGACTGTCGTTCCCGGACCGTACGCTTGTTGCGGCGCATTGGTGGTGGCGGTCGTTCCGCCGACAAAAAACGGATTCCAAAAGACCGTCTGCGCATCTCCCCAGGTATCGCCGTCGCTGGAGCCAGCCTGCCCCTCAACGAAATACGAGGTGTTCGAACTCAGAAGCAGGGGAGGATTCAACTGGACCCAATAAAATCCGTTTGTATAAAGGGCACTGGTACCGGATGGAACCACAACCTGCCCCACGATTTGTGGACTCGCTGCAGGACCGGTGAAAATTCCGACATTATGAGTGGTCGCCAATCCGCCAACGGCGTTCGTGCTAAAATATCCCAAGTGAGTCACCACGACATTCGTTGGCCCCGTTGTAAACCTGCATCCCACCGCGCCATTGTAATTATCGCGCGCTGAAATCGTGCCGGGGGTTGAATAAAGCGTCTCCGTGGCGGGCGTAAAAACTGTCGATGGCCCGGTAATTTGAAATTGCATGTTCGGCCCCAAATAGCTGGCGCTGGAATATGCGTAACCCGAGGTGCTGTACGCGCCTTCGTTGATGATGAACGGAGCGCCGGGAGTCAAGGTCGTAGACGTGTTGTTGCCTGAATCAACTGGGGGCAAATAGGCATCGTTTGCGCCGCCCGACGTCAAGCTTGTCAGCACGTCATAATTACTGCCGGAACCCAGAACAATGGCGGGATTCAAAGTGACCCAGGCAAAGCCGTTGGCATCGACAGTGGCGCCGGCGGCCAGCGTTACATTCGTAATGTTAAGGCCGCCCAGGTTTCCCCCAGTTGTGGCGCTGGGTCCCCAAAGCGACAACGTATGGCTGTTCACCACTGTCCCGGCCCCGGTATATTCGCCATTCGTCCCGGCGTAGAATCCCAATGCCGTGATCGAAAGCGTGTCGCCGGTTGGAATGCCGGAGACTTTAAAATTATTCCCGACGCTGCCCGTATAATTGCGCAGGACGTTCCCGGTGAGGCTAAATGCCGGATTTTCCAGATAGGCGTCTCCGGATAGCTGGACTTGCTGCGCCAATGCAGGCACGGCGCAAAGTAGAAGGCCGGCGACGGACAAACGCGCATGGTTGAATATTTTCATAACGGGAATAGGTATTGGATTTTATGATTATGCCGGAATCGCCCGCGCCGTTGCGCGCATTGCGCGCACAGGCGGTTTTTCGCAAAGGACGATGACGCTCATGTTTTTCAAATTGCGAATGACGATGATCAACATATCCCAGTTTCCCCCGAAACCTTCAATTGGCAATGTTAGCAATCTGATTGTCTATTTTAACACCTTGAAAAACTCGGTGATCCTTAAAAGCGCGAAGCATTTCGCGGGAAAAATGCAGATTTGATAAATTTGATAATCCTTTTATTAAAATAGACAATAGCCAGCGGACTTTGAAAAGTGATAGCCTGAGCTCAATGAAAAAATCCTATCTCCCAATTTTCGTGGCTGGCATTTCCCTGCAGGCCGCCATTCCCGCGCTGGCTCAGAATCAGGGCTCAGGCGATGCCGTGATTTTTAATCCCGCTTTTAATCCGAGTGTGAGCGGGAGCACTGGAAGTTATGCCCAGGTCGGAGGTGAGTTCCACCTGCTGGCGGCCGGCGTGCCCTCGGGAGATACTGTTTATGTCACTGCCCTGGGATGGTACTCAATCGCCGGAACAGCCCCGGCGGTAAACTACACGATTTCCCTGTATGGACCAGGAACCGCCGCACTCCAGAATCTTAGCAGCGACCTCATCGGTACAGGGACGGTGGCAAGCGGCACCGCTCTTTCTTCCGATGGCTTCGCGTGGGTCACTTTGACTACACCCATTGCTCTGACCGCCGGCGACTATTATAACTTGATCGAAAACGCCGCAACCGGGAACGTCACATACTATCAGCCTTACCAGGGAGGCGGTACCACGGGTCCTGCAGTCGTCACGCCTCCTGCAGGTTCACCCTTCGCAGCTGTTGAGGGCATGTATAACAACAGCACCGGTTACGCTTATTCTAGTTCCGAATATTTGGGTCCCGACATGCAATATGAAATTGAAGGCCCAACCCCCGTTCCCGAGCCCGCTACAATCGCATTGCTGGCTGGCGGCTTCGTGACGGCTCTCGGCCTTCGCCGCCGCCGTTGAGCGATTTCGTCGCGTTGAACCTCTAAACCGCTAACCACCGTTAGCCGTATCAAACCATCTGACGATAATTCCCCCTCTCCCAGCGGGAGAGGGCATGGGTGAGGGAGAGTCTTTCGGACACCAATATTCTATCGCATTCCGCATTCCGCTATTCGCTCTGCGTTCCCTTCCGATACTGCGTAGGCGTCTGGCGAAAATAACGCTGAAACAACCGGCAAACGTGCGCGGCTGTCGCGAAACCCGCGCGATTGGCAATTTGATCGAGGTTTAAATCCGTCAAACGCAAGAGTCCCTGCACCCGCTCCATTCGCAGGCGAAGAATTTCCGAGTGTATGCTGCACCCAAGCCAGCGCCGAAACCGCTGTTCCACGTCCGTGCGGGAGCGGTTTACATGCATCAACACGTCCTTGACCGCAATGCCGTTGCCCACATGATCACGGACAAATCGTACTGCCTGCACGGTAATGGGATCTTCAATCGCTACGATGTCCGTGGACGCGCGCTCGACAATGCGAACCGGTGGAATTTGCGTTAGTTTATCGGGTAAACGTCCGCCTTGCATCGCCTGGTCCAGGAGCGCTGCCGCCTGATAACCGAGTTCTTCCGCGTTTGGTTCAATGCTCGTTAAGGGCGGTTCGCACAGGTTGCAGAGCACGTCATCGTTGTCCACGCCCATGACGGCCACTTCCTCCGGCACCTTGATTCCGCTTTCACGGCAGGCGTTGAGCACTTGCTGCGCGCGGATGTCGTTGCAGGCGAACAGGGCCAGCGGACGCGGCTGATTGGCCAGCCAGCCGGCAATAGATTTTTCCATGCTCAGTCCGTGCTGTTCGATGGCCTGGATGTGCGAATGGGCGCCTTGGGGCAATGGCGGCGCGAACACGCGCACTTTTTTCTTCTTTTCGGCCAGGTAATCGCAGTACGCCGCCTCGCGCCGTTCGGAAAATGGAATTTTGCGGTAGCCGCAAAATCCAAAGTGTTGAAATCCCGCGGTGAGGAAAAAATCGGCCGCCAGTTTCGCCACCGCTCGGGCGTCTGTGTCAAAGGTTGAGATGCCCGAAAACCTCGCGTTGCCAAGCACGTCCACCACCGGAAGGCCGGTCTTGCGCAGGGCCGCGGCCATTTTGCGGTCCTCGATGCGCGAGATAATGCCATGCCCGTTCCAGGTTGCCAGCCACGCCGGGATGCCGCTGTGCAGCTCGCGTTCCTCGGTAAAACAGGACCATTGCCCGCGCAAATGCGCGTATTTGGCGATGCCGCGCAATATGCCCCGCCCGTAGATCCGCGAACTTTCGATCAACAAAGCGACCTTCAAAGACGCAGGCCGTTGGTTTCGTTTCTTTTCAGCCATAATTCGACTGCTTGCGCGGTTTGGGGACGCGCAATTTTCCCCGAAGAACCCGCGAAACGTCAATTGTCAATTTTAGCAATTTAATTACCAAAATTGACACAAACACTTTCCCGCTTCCGGAATTTCGCGTATTCGGCGTTCGATGTTCGATGGTTTCTGGTTCATTCCGCATTCCGCAATCTGCATTCCGCACTTGCCGAATTCCCTTGAACCCAGACCCCGAAACATTGAATCTATTTTTTCCCGCGGAATTCGCGAATTTCGCGGAGAAACCTAAAATACAAATCATGTTACGCCCCGGACCTTTTATTTTCCTTTGCGCCGTCGTCGGTGCGGCATTATCAGCAACAGCCAAATCCTTCGAGCCGCTGATGCTCCAGTCGCCGAGCTTAAGCCGGACTCAAATCGCCTTTTCGTACGGTGGTGAAATCTGGACCGTCAGCCGCGATGGCGGCGATGCCACGCGCCTGGTCACCGGGAGCGACCTGTTGCGCGGGCCAGTCTTTTCTCCGGATGGAACCACGATCGCCTACAGCGGCAATTACAGTGGCAATTTCGACGTCTACGTGGTGCCCGCTGCGGGCGGCGAGCCGCAGCGGCTCACCTATCATCCGAGCGATGACATCGCGATTGGCTGGACACCGGACGGACGGAGCGTCCTTTTTACGTCGAAGCGGGCGAGCTACTCTGACCCGGCGCAATTTTTTACGATGCCGCTGCACGGCGATCCGTTTCCGGCCGAACTGCCGTTGCCGGCGGGTGTGCAGGGAACGTATTCGCCGGATGGCAGTCACCTGGCCTATGTCCCTTATGCGCAATGGGAGCCGTATTGGAGAGATTATCGCGGCGGCCAGACCAGCGCGATCTGGATAGCCGATCTTTCGGATTCGAGCGTCGTTAAAATTCCGCGCGATAATTCAAACGATAAAAATCCGATGTGGGTCGGTGGCATGATCTACTTTTTATCGGATCGCAACGGCCCGACAACGTTGTTTTCCTACGACTTGAAAACCGCGACGGTAACCGAATTAATCCACAATACTGGCTTTGACATTATTTCCGCCAGCGCCGGGCCGGGAGGAATCGTTTATGACCAGTTTGGTTCGCTCCACATTTACGATTTTTCCACGCATACCGAGCATCAGGTCCACGTGCGTATCGCGGCGGATATGCCGCAAGTGCGGCCGCGCTTCGAACACGTCGCCGCCGACATGATTCAGAACGCCGGAATTTCGCCAACCGGCAAGCGCGCGGTGTTTGAGGCGCGCGGCCAAATCCTGACCGTTCCGGCGGAGAAGGGCGATTTCCGGAATTTGACGCCAGTGCCTGGCGTAGCCAATCGTAGTCCCGCCTGGTCGCCGGATGGCAAATCTGTCGCCTGGTTTTCCGATGAATCGGGCGAGTACGCCGTGCACATTGCCAATGAGAATGGGCTGGGCAAAGTGCGCAAAATCACGCTGGACCATCCGCCGACCTTTTATTACGACCTGACCTGGTCTCCGGACAGCCGGAAAATTGCGTATTCAGACAAGCGTCTGCAACTTTGGTATCTCAACGTGACCAACGCGCATCCAGTGCGGGTGGACACGGATTGGTATGACGAAGGACCCTCGCCGTTCAATATAAAATGGTCGGCCGACAGTTGCTGGCTGACCTACAATCGAATCCTGCCGAATATGTTGCACGCGGTTTTTGTCTATTCGCTGCACAGCAGGAAGGCCACGCAAATCACCGACGGCATGAGCGACGCGCGATTTCCCGTCTTCGACAAGGGCGGCAAGTATCTCTACTTCGCGGCCAGCACGGATTTCGGCCTGACCGCCGGCGACGGCGATATGTCAGGCATCGCCCGGCCCGTCACCTACAGCGTTTATGCCGTCGTGCTGCAAACAAATGTCCCATCCCCCGTTGTCCCGCAAAGCGACGATGAAAAGGCGGAAACGAACTCATCCGGCGCGGACTTCGCGTGGTCGCTGAATCAACAGAGCCCCGACCGTGAGGGAGCGGGTGAATTTGACCAGAACTGGGACGGCTGGCCGCGCCATAGCGTCGCGACGGCGGGCCCGGGTTCGGAATTGGCGAAAACTGTCGAACAGAACCACAACCATAAGGGCGCGGAGAAAAATAAGAAGGCCAAAAAATCGGCAAGCAAGTCCCCGGAAACCAATGGCTTTGCCATTCATTTCGAAAATATTTTGCAGCGCATCGTTTCCCTGCCGATTCCCGCCCGAAATTACACGGCCCTGGAAACAGGGAAGGAGGGAATTTTATTCCTGGTCGAAGGGCCGAAATTGGTCAATGCGCCCGGCAACGACTCCTCCAGCGTGCACCGATTTAATCTCGACAAGCGCAAGACCGAAAAAATTCTCGATAGCGTTGACTCATTCGTGGTGTCAGCCGATGGTGAAAAAATCTTATACCGGAAAGGCGACGGCTTTTTTATCGCCGATTCTTCCAAAGATCCTAATGACACAGGCAAGGCGGTCAATCTGGACGGCCTGGAAGTCTATGTGGACCCGCCTGCGGAATGGCGGCAGATGTATCATGAAGTCTGGCGCATCGAGCGCGACTTCTTCTATAACCCGCACTTCAATGGCCTGGATCTAAAAGAAGCCGAGCGCGTTTATGAGCCGTTCGTGGACCGCGTCGCCAGCCGGGACGATTTGACCGATTTGTTCCGGCAAATGATTGGAAATCTCGCCGTAGGCCACCTGTGGGTCCGCGGCGGCGCTGAACCGAAGATGGACAAAATCAACGTCGGCCTGCTCGGAGCCGATTACGAAATTGCCCACGGCCGATATCGCTTCAAGACCATCTACAGCGGTCAGAACTGGAACCCGGACCTCCAGGCGCCGCTCACCCAACCGGGCGTCAACGTCAAAGCTGGCGAATACCTCCTGGCCGTCAATGGACGTGAGGTGTACGCCACAAACAATCTCTACCGTTTCTTCCAGGAAACAGCCGGAAAACAGACCGTCATTTCGGTTGGCTCAAATCCGGATGGCTCCGACTCGCGCGATGTCACCGTCGTGCCCCTGGACAGCGAATTTGCTTTGCGCAATTATGCGTGGATTGAAGGCAACCGCCGCAAGGTGGATGATATGACCGATGGCCGCGTCGCGTATGTCTACCTGCCCGACACGAGCTTTGGCGGGTACAAAAACTTCAATCGCTATTTCTTTTCGCAAACCGACAAGCAGGCGGCAATCATTGACGAGCGCTTCAACCACGGCGGCTGGCTGGCCGATTATATCGTCGATTATTTGCGCCGGCCCATCCTGAACCGCGTCATGAACCGCGAAGGCCACGACATTTCCGAACCGTTGGGAATTTTCGGTCCCAAGGTCATGATCATCAATCAATTTGCTGGCTCTGGCGGCGACGCCTTGCCGTGGTACTTCCGAAAATTGAACATCGGCACGCTCGTAGGAGCCCGAACCTGGGGCGGATTAATCGGCATCGGCGGCTATCCTGACTTGATTGACGGCGGCACCGTCATGGCCCCGCGTTGGGCGATTTACGGTTTGCACGGCGATTGGGAAGTCGAGAACCACGGCATCCCGCCCGACGACGAAGTCGAAATGGACCCCAAACTCGTCCGCGAAGGCCACGACCCCCAACTCGAAGAAGCCGTCAAAGTCGTCCTACAACAACTGAAAGACCACCCTCCCGAAAAATATCCGCGCCCGGCCTATCCGGATTATCATCAGACATTGCCGGAAGAGCCGTAGGGGCAGGGTGCCGCTCTTCGCAAGTCGCGCTGCCACCCGTAAATCGTTAATTTCGAGGATATGAGGATGACGATGAGAATGAGGATTTCGCCGCGACCCTTAATCCTTAGGCAGCGTTGAAGCATCCCATCCACCCCCAAGGTCTTCGATCAGCGTGACCGAGTCCATCATCTGCTGGGTGTAGAGATTTAACAGCGCCTGGCGGTTGCTGAGATAGGTCGTTTGCGCGGTGATGACGTTCAGGTAGCTGTCAATGCCCAGCTTGTAACGGTAGGTGGCCAGATTGAGATATTTTTGCGAGGAATTGACGGCGATTTCCTGCTGTGCAATTTGTATTTTAAGGATGCGCAAATTAGAAAGGTTGTCTTCAACTCCCTGAAATGCCGTAAGAACGGTTTGGCGATACGAAGCGACGGTGTTTCGGTATGACGCATTGTATTGGGCGAGACCCGCCGGTAAGGCGGCGTTGAAGATGGGTGTTTGGGTAGCGGCCGCGCTAATGTTCCATATACGGCTCGACCAATTAAATAAATTGGCGGTCATCGAGCTTTCAAATCCGCCTGAGGCGCTCAAGGTCACATTCGGAAAAAAGGCGGCCCTGGCAACGCCGATTTGCGCGTTTGCGGCAAATACGGCGCGTTCAGCGGCGGCGATATCGGGGCGCCGTTCGAGGAGTTGTGAGGGCAGGCCAACAGGAATCCTGGGCGGGCGGGCGATGAGCGGCGAGCGCGGAATCGAGAGGTCTCCCGGAACACGACCCAGGAGAACGGCAATGGCATGTTCCATTTGGGCGCGGAGGATGCGCAGGTTTGTGGCCTGGGCTTCGGTGGATTCGAGTTGTGTTTCCGCCTGGGCAACGTCCTGGTCTGAATCAATACCCGTCTTATACAGCACCTGCGTGAGCTTTAATGAATTGCTGTAGGCGCCGACGGTATCGTCGAACAATTGTTCCAGCGCGTCCTGGCCTTGAAGCTGAAAGTAGTCGGACGCCAGTTCGGCCTGGGCGGAAAGTGTGGCATTTGCGAGATCCGCGGCGTCGGCCTGGGCCGTGCCTTTGGCGTTTTTGACGGTATTGCGGACTTTGCCCCACAGGTCCGGCTCCCATGAGGCACTCACGGGGACAATGTATTCGGTATTATTCGGGTTTCTGACAGTGAAGGCGCCGCCGGCGCCGGAGGATGTCCGTGATCGCGTGACCAGGGGCCCATTATTGCCCGTCGTGACAGTTGGAAGGAATTGCGCCTGGTCTTCATGGACAATTGCATGCGCCGTCATATAGTTTTCATAGGATACCGCGATGTTTTGGTTCGAAATGGCAACCTGTTCTTCCAGAGAATTTAAAACCGGATCATTAAACATTTCCCACCAGTTGCTGCGGATAACATCGTCGTTTGGCTGCGCCGACTGCCAGATATTGGTGTCGATGTCGTTTGTGCCTGAATTTTCCTTAAACGAGTCGGGTGTTTCGACCGCGGGACGCTTGTATTTGGGCGCAAAGCTGCACCCGGCCCAGAGCGCCAAAAAGGCCATGACGAACAGGATTTTTCCAAAATGGGTCTGCATAATTTTCGCGAAATTCATCGGGCCCCTCGCGGTGAGAGCCCAAAGCCGGCCGCGGCCTGCGGCGGCGGAAGGACCGCCTGTCTGCGGAAGCGAGAAAGCAGCCAAATGCGCAGGCGATCAAAATAGAGATATACCACCGGAGTCGTAAATAGTGTCAACAATTGGCTGAGTGTCAGGCCACCTACGATGGTGATGCCCAGTGGCCGGCGCAATTCCGAACCAACGCCGTTAAATATGACTAATGGCAGTGCGCCGAAGATCGCGGACATTGTCGTCATCAAAATCGGCCGGAAGCGGAGAATGCAGGCCTGGTAGATAGCCTCACGCGGAGGGATGTGTTGCTCGCGCTCGGCCGTCAGCGCAAAATCGACCATGAGAATGGCATTTTTCTTTACGATGCCGATCAGGAGAATGATGCCGATAAGGGCGATGATGCTGAAGTCCGTATTGGAAATCAGCAACGCCAGCAGAGCGCCGACTCCCGCCGAAGGCAGCGTGGAAATGATGGTAACGGGATGGACCAAACTTTCATAAAGGATGCCCAGGACGATATAAACCGCCAGGAGCGCGACAGCGATAAGCAGCAGTTCGGTGCCCAGAAGCGATTGGTACGCCGCAGCCGTGCCGGATGGGCTTCCTTGAACGCTAGCCGGCACTTTCAAGCTCTGCATCATCTGATCAATTTCACCTGACGCGGTGCCCAGCGGGAAGCCTGGCGCCAGGTTATAGGAAAAAGTGACCGATGGGAATTGGCCCGTGTGATTGACCTGGATGGGAGAAGTCGTTGGCTCATACTTTGCAATCGCGCTCAACGGGACCACTGCGGAACTGTTTGTCGGACGCAAATAAATATCGGCAAGACCCTGGGGGCTCTGCCAGAACTGGGGCTGCACTTCGAGCACGACATAATACTGATTGAGGGCCGTGAACATCGTAGAGGCATATTCCTGCCCGAAGGCGTCATAGAGTGTGCGGTCGATGACCTGGGTGGGAATACCCAGCCGCGCGGATGTATTGCGGTCATAGACCAGCGAGGCCTGGAGACCGTCATTTTGCTGGTCGCTGTTGACATCGGTAAATCCCGGCAATTTTTTCATGTGGGCGAGAATAATAGGTCCCCATTTATTGAGACTGTTTAAACTCTCGCTTTGAATGCTGTATTGATATTGGGCGTTGCTTTGGCGGCCGCCCATGCGCAGGTCCTGGCCCGGTTGAAGGAAGACCGTGGCGCCGGGCACCGCGGCGAACATGGGACGAAGACGGTTCACCACCTGAAGCGCGCTGATTTTTCGTTCCTTCAGAGGTTTGAGTGCGATGTAAATGAAGCCGCTGTTGGCCGCGCCGTCCCCGCCGGTGAAGGTGATCGCGCCCGCGACCGCGGGATCGTTTGTGGCAATGTTGTTGACGCGCTGCGCAATCTTTTGCATCGACTGGTAGGAAGCGTCTTCGTCTCCCTGAAGCCCCCCAAAGACAGTGCCATTGTCCTGCTCCGGAAAGAATCCCCTCGGAATAACAACGACGAGAACGATATTCAGGGCGACGGTAACGAGAAGAACCACAAGCGTTATGGCCGGATGACGCAAAACGACCTGAAGCGCGTTTTTATAACGGTCCAGTATCCACGTAAACGCGTCTTCGCTGAGTTGATATATCCTGCCGTGTTTTTTTTCTTTTTGATGACGCAGCAGCAGGGAGCACATCATGGGTGTCGCGGTGAGCGAAATGATAAGAGATACTACGATCGCGGTTGATAGCGTCACCGCAAATTCGCGAAAAATTCTTCCCAAAAGACCACCCATTAAAAGAATGGGAGTAAACACGGCTACCAGCGAGATGCTGATGGACAGCACTGTAAAACCAACTTCGCGCGCGCCCTTGAGAGCCGATTCCATTGGCGACATTCCTTGTTCTGAGTAGCGCGAGATATTTTCC
This sequence comes from Verrucomicrobiia bacterium, assembly GCA_035933915.1. Classification (GTDB taxonomy): domain Bacteria; phylum Verrucomicrobiota; class Verrucomicrobiia; order Limisphaerales; family UBA11358; genus UBA11358. The sequence goes on along the minus strand of DASYYL010000075.1, from coordinate 6,830 downwards.
ACCACCACGATGGCGTCATCCACTACAAATCCGGTCGAAATGACCAATGCCATCAGGGAAAGATTGTCCAGGCTGTAGCCAAAAAGATACATCACGCCGAAGGTGCCAATCAAAGACGTGGGAACGACGACGGCCGGAATTAGCGTCGAACGCGGGCTGCGCAGAAAGATAAAAACGACCAGGATGACCAGGAGGATGGCGATGATGAGTGTTCGTTCAACTTCCGCGACGGAGGACCGGATGGTGGTTGAACGGTCCATCATAACCGTCATGGCGATTCCCCGGGGCAAAGAGGCCTGGAGCGAAGGGATCGCGGCGCGAATGCGATCGACGGTATCAATAATATTCGCGCCCGGCGCCGAGAAGATGATCAGCGGGATGGCGGCTTTTCCATTGACGTATCCGGCCGTGCGAACGTTTTCGATGGAATCCTGCACGTTCGCTATGTCACTCAACCGCACCGGCGCGCCGTTTTTATAGGTGACAACGAGCGGTTTATAATCGGCGGCCTTGAATAATTGGTCGTTGTCCAGGATGTCGGCGGTTTGGTCGTCGTTGGCGATTTGGCCTTTGGCCAGGTTCGCATTTTGCGCGCCCAACATCGTGCGAACGTCTTCAAGGCTTAAACCAAAACTGTTGAGCAAAGTTGGATTCACGTCCACCCGCACCGCGGGGAGCGCCCCCCCGCCAATGTTTACTTGTCCCACGCCCTCAATTTGAAGGAGCCGCTGCTCGATGACGGAGTCCGCGGCGTCGTACATTTGGCCGCGGCCATACATGTCGGACGTCAACGCAATGATCATGATTGGCGCGTTGGCAGGATTCCATTTCCGATAGCTTGGATTGCTCGGAAGATTGGACGGCAGGTAGGCCCGCGCGGCGTTGATGGCGGCCTCGACGTCGCGCGCGGCCCCATCGGCATTCCTGCTCAAATCAAATTGCAGTGTGATCCTTGAGTTCCCGAGAGTGCTCGAAGATGTCATTTCGGTCAGGCCGGCAATATGCCCAAACTGCCGTTCGAGCGGCGCTGCGACTGACGATGCCATGATGGTCGGGCTGGCGCCCGACAGCCCTGCCGAAACGCTGATGGTTGGATAATCGATCTGGGGCAGGGGAGCGACCGGTAATTGCAAATAGGCGACTATCCCCGCCAGAATGACGGCCGCAGTCAGGAGACTCGTGGCGATGGGACGCCGTATAAATGGAGATGAAATGTTCACGGCGCTTGCGGCGACTGCGCGTGCGGAAGGCCGCCTTTATCTTTTTCGGCGGCCCGTTGAGAGAATCGGGCGGCCAGCCGGTCAAAGAATAGGTAAATGACCGGCGTCGTGAAGAGCGTGAGCGCCTGGCTGACGATGAGCCCGCCCACAATGACGATCCCCAACGGCTTGCGCAATTCCGAGCCCACGCCATTTCCCAGCGCCAGCGGCAGCCCGCCAAACAGGGCGGCAAACGTCGTCATCATGATGGGACGGAAACGAAGCATGCACGCTTGAAAAATGGCGTCACGCGGTGATTTGCCTTCGTTTCGTTGCGCGTCCAGGGCGAAGTCAATCATCATGATCGCATTTTTTGCGACGATGCCAATGAGAAGAATCATGCCGATGAGCGCGACGATGCTCAGTTCCGTGCGACAAATAATCAGGGCCAGGATGGCTCCGACACCGGCCGAAGGCAGCGTCGAAAGAATCGTCACCGGATGAATGTAACTTTCATAAAGAACTCCCAGGATAATATAGACTGTGATGATGGCCGCGAAGATGAGCCAGGGTTGATTGGCCAGCGACGCAAGAAATGCCGCAGCAGTGCCTTGAAAGCCCGGGATCACGCTCGCCGGCATGTCGAGGTCGGTCAGGACTTTTTGTATGGCTGTCGTCGCATCGCCCAATGCCACGCCGGGCGCAAGATTAAAGGAGACGGTGACGGCGGGAAATTGTCCCTGATGATTGATCGATAGCGGCGCTGTGCCGGTCTCGAAGTGCGCGAACGTGCTCAGGGGCACTGACCCGCCCGGGGAGTTGATATAAATATTATTGAGCGTGTCCGGGTTCTTTCGAAACTCCGGCAATGCCTCCAATATCACGTGATACTGATTTAATTGCGTGAACAGCGTGCTGATCTGGCGCTGTCCAAAGGCGTCGTAAAGCGTGTTGTCAATTTGCGCCGCCGTGATGCCCATTCGCGAAGCCGTGACGCGATCGATGTTTAGATAAATCTGCGAGCCGCCGTTCTGTTGGTCCGTGGCTACATCGCGAAGCTCCGGCAGCTCTTTGAGCCGGTCCACGAACTTCGCCGTCATCGTTTTTAACTCGTCCGGGTTGGCATCTTCGAGGGTAAATTGATACTGCGTGGCGCTCGCGCGATCCTCCACCGTCAAATCCTGGACCGGTTGCATGAAAAGAGTGATGTCCTGGATATTTGCCAGCGCCGGCTGTAGACGGCGAATAACGTCGCTGGCGCTGATTTTACGCTCTGCCAAAGGTTTCAGGTTGATGAGAATACGTCCGCTGTTCAGGGTTGTATTGATTCCATCCGCCCCGATGAACGATGAAATGCTTTCCACGGCCCGGTCTTTGAGGATGACATCGGCAAGCTCCTGCTGCTCCTCGGCCATCGCGGAAAAAGAAATATTCTGGCGCGCCTGTGAAATACCCTGAATGACGCCCGTGTCCTGGAGGGGAATAAATCCTTTGGGCGCGATGAGGTAAAGAAAGACCGTCAATAGCAACGTCACGAACGCCACCAACAGGGTCAACGGCTGATGATCCAGCACCCATTTCAAGCCCTTGCTGTATGCATTGATGATGCGCTCGTAGACGCCTTCCGACGCCTGGAAAAAACGCCCGGGATGCCGATCCGCTTTGGCCTTAAGAAGGCGCGAGCACATCATCGGCGTTAGAGTCAATGAAACGCCCGCTGAAATCAGGATTGTCACGCTCAGTGTCAGCGCGAACTCATGGAACAGGCGTCCCACGACGCCTCCCATGAAAAGCAGGGGAATGAGCACCGCAATTAGCGATATCGTCAGGGACATGATGGTAAATCCAATTTGCCCCGCGCCTTTCAGCGCGGCCTCCAGCGGACGGTCCCCCTCCTCGATGAACCGGAACACGTTTTCAATCATCACAATGGCATCGTCGGCCACGAAGCCCGTGGAAACGGTCAATGCCATTAATGAAAGATTATCGAGGCTGAAGCCGAGCAAATACATTACGGCCAATGTGCCCACCAATGAAATGGGCACAGCGGCGCTGGGCACAATCGTCGCCGGAATATTTCGCAGAAACAAAAAGATAGCCAAAACAACGAGTATGATCGTCAGAGTCAGTGAAAACTTAACGTCCCTCACAGATGCGCGGATGGTCGTCGTCCGGTCCGTGAGAACAGCCACGTCTACGGAGGAGGGGAGGTTGGCCTTTAACTGCGGCAATATCTTCTTAATCCGGTCAGCTACCTGAATGATATTGGCTCCGGGCTGGCGCTGAATATTCACGATGACCGCCGGCGCCCTATTCATCCAGGCCGCCAGCAGACCGTTTTCAACGCTGTTTGTGACATTGGCGACATTGCCCAAAACAACCGGAGCGCCGTTCGTATCGTAAGCAATCACCAGGTTCCGATAATCTTCACTGCTTTGAAGCTGATCATTGGCGTTGATTTCGTAAGCCTGGTGCGGACCATCGAAGTTGCCCAGCGCCTCGTTGACGCTGGCCGCCTGAAGTGTGTTCCGCAGGGATTCCAAATTGATGCCGTAAGACGATAGCGCAACTGGATTGGCCTGTATGCGCACCGCTGGTTTTTGGCCGCCGCTGATAGTCACCAGGCCCACACCCGAGACTTGCGCGATTTGCTGCGCGAGGCGCGTGTCGGCGAGGTCTTCGATTTGCGAGAGCGGATAACTTTTGGACGTCAGCGCCAGCGTCAGGATGGGGGTGTCCGCTGGATTGGATTTGCTGTAAATGGGCGGCGCCGGAAGGTCCGTGGGCAGGTAGGACTGGGCGGCGTTGATGGCTGCCTGGACCTCCTGCTCGGCTATGTCGATATTGAGAGTCAATTCGAATTGCAGGGTGATGAGTGAACTGCCGTCGGAACTGATTGACGTCATTTGGTTCAGGCCGGGCATTTCGCCAAATTGCCTCTCCAATGGTGCTGTAATGGCCGACGCCGTGACGTCCGGACTCGCTCCAGGATAGAACGTGATGACTTGAATTGTGGGATAATCCACCTCTGGCAGGGCGGAAATCGGAAGTTGCAAATACGCCACGATGCCGGTCAAGACGACGGCAAACATCAGCAGCGACGTTGCCACGGGCCGCAAAATGAATGGTCTCGACGGATTCACTGCGAGTCTTGTTTGTGATGTCCTTTTTGGGTTCCTTGCCCCTGATTCTGCCCGCCCGCAGAGCGAAGAATGACCCGCGACCCGTCGGACAGACGATTGAAATTGTCCGCCGCCACCACGTCGCCGGGACTGATGCCCTCCACCTGCGAATTGGTCGCATCGGTCGCCCCCGTGGTAATGGTCTGGATCTGGACCGTCACGTTGGTTTGTCCGTTTTCAGGTTGCTTGACCGAATAAACGTAGGCGGATTCAGAATTTCGCTGGATCGCGGAATTGGGCAGGAGCGTAACGTCTCGAAGAGTATTGACCAGCAGGTGCACGTTAACAAATTGGTTTGGAAACAGGGATTCATCTTCGTTTGAGCAAATGCCGCGAAGCCGCAACGTGCCGGTCGTGCTATTGATTTGGTTGTCGAGCGTTTCCAGCTTGCCGCTGGCGATTTTATTCTGGTTTTCCCGGTCATAAACGTCCATCGGCAATTCCTTGTTTTCGCGCACGGCGGAAGCAACCTTGGGCAGGTCATCCTCCGCCACGTTGAAAATGACAGTGATTGGCCGTGTCTGGGTGATGATCACCAAAGGGGTCGTTCCATTGGCCTGCACGATATTGCCGGGGTCTACCAGTCGCAACCCCACGCGCCCTTCAATCGGCGAAGTGATGTGGCAATAACCGAGGTTTACCATCGCGTTGCTCAAGTTTCCTTCATCCACATCAACTGAACCTTCGTCCTGCTGGACGGCCGCGACCTGGGTGTCATATTGTTGCTTCGGAATGGCGTTGCTTTCGTAAGCTTCCCTGTAACGGTCCATGTCCAGTTGCGCGTCCGCGAGCGACGCTTTGTCGTGTTCCAGTTGGCCCTTTGCCTGTAGGACCGCCGCCTGATAGGGACGCGGATCAATTTCAACGAGCGGATCTCCCACTCCCACGTCCTGGCCTTCCTGATACTCCACGTTCACAATTTGCCCGGCCACTCGCGCCACGACCGATACCGTATAAACCGGTGTGACCGTGCCCAGGGCCTCGATGTAAACGCCCATATTGCCTGTTCGCGCTGTTGTGGTGCCGATGACGACTGGCGGATTCGCCCCCCCGCGTCCGCGCGGCCCGGCCTGTTGCGCGGAATGCCGATGAGTCAGGTATGCGATAGCTACAATCACAGCAATGGCCACGCTCAGGACCCACGGCCAATGGCATGAACCCTTTGCTGTCGGGGCGTTCAACCCAGGAGACGGTTTTCCGGTCACATTTTTTTCGTTGTCATCCATATGCATCGCGAATTTGAGACGGAATAAACAAGCCCACCCTGCGCGCAATAGTAAGCAGATGGTCACATCGGGCCTGAATCCGGCTTGAGTTTGAATTGTCTACCAATAATGCGACCAATAATAAAGGTATTTCACAGAACCCGACTGCTGGGACGGCAATGTCCAGGCCTCCGCCACATACACCCCCGTGGGGCGCGGGGAGCGGCCCGTGGTTTCCGTGACCATTTAATCGGCGCCGGAAAAATCTCCATGTGGAATACACTCATTTCAATAGTCATGGCGTTCTCTGGCGGAGTGTGAGAAAGAGATTTCATTTCAGCATCACCTGTCACGCTGCGGCCATGCCTGCGACGGCCCTTGCGCGGGGTTCTTCCAACAGGTCCCGGACCTTCTTCAACAGAGTCGGAATGTCCAAAGGCTTTTCCATCAGCGAGGCCACTCCCATGCCCGCCGCGCGTTCCTGCTGGTGAGGCCTGGCTGTAATCACAATGACCGGCACCGTTGGGTGGGTGCTGTTCATCAGTTGAAAAGCGTCCCAGCCATCGCGGTCGGGCATATTCAAATCCAACAATACCAGGTCCGGCACGCACGATATAAATTTGGCGGCCGTTTCACGGCCCGTGGCGGCAAACACAACCCGGTATTGTTCGAGCACCAAAACCTGTCCCAGCGTCTGGCGAATCGCCGGATCATCATCGGCCAGCAGGATCGTTTTCATAACAATTCTCCATTTAGCGCAAACCATGCCACGGCGGAAAACGGCGGCTAAATCGCCAAAATATCGGATTTAGTCGGGCAAATCAGTGATTGAAAACAAACACCTGCTCTCGGCTTGTGCTGGCGTGCTCATTTTCTTTGCGCCTTCTTTCGCGCGGATTTTTCGGATTTTTTTTGCGGCGGCGAGAGCGGCGGTGTTAGCGCGGGCGCGGCGGCCTTCGGACGCGATTTGACTTCAACATAAACAAAGCGGCCCAATACTATCATCGCTATCATGACGGCGAGCAGGCTCACATAGAGGAGCCGAACAGGCGGTTGAAATTTGAATTCGACTGCGTGCGATCCCGGCGAAAGATAAACGCCGCGCAGCAAAAAGTTGCAACGCAGCAATGTGGCTGGCCGGCTGTCCACGAATACCTTCCAGTCCGGATGAAAGTGATCGTTTAACAGGAGGATGCACGCCGCCGCGGCATTGGCGCTGAGGACAATGTCCTTTGGCGCGTAAC
>DASYYL010000057.1:0-9466 GCA_035933915.1 Verrucomicrobiia bacterium | reverse complement strand
AGCCCATGAAGCTCGCCGCGATCGCGATAATTATCGCCTCACTGGGAGCGATACTCCTGTTGATTCCGCAGCGGCCCGCCCGACTGGCGTCATTTCGCGACACGATGGCCCGCAGTTCATTGCAAACGCGGGAGCACGTTGAGTTTGAGTCCCATGACATCGCCAGTATCCAGCAATGGCTCCAAAGCAAAAACATGAATGCCCATTTTGATTTGCCTGCCACCCTTCAGGCCGGAGCCGGAACCGCCCAGGGCTGCCGCGTCGTGGATTGGAACGGTCATCAGGCAACCATGATTTGTTTTATTGTCAACGGCCAGCATATGGACCTTTTTGTGATGGATAGCGCGGGTCTGCCGAGTTTCCCGGAGAACGGCGCGCCGCAATTCGCCGACGCTGATGGGCTGATGACGGCCACCTGGGCCGCCGGAGGCAAGGTGTACCTTTTGACCGGCCAAAACCAATCGGTCTTGCAAAAAATCCTTCTACACACATGAACGATTCAAACAAAATCCTGCGCGACGAAATTACGCCGCCGCCAGTCTATTTCAATCGCCGCAATTTCATCCGCACGGGTATCCTCGCGGCCAGCGCCGTTGCGACGGGCGTTATTTACCGCCAGCTCAATCACGTTTCCACCGGGGTTGTTAAGACGGCGGATTTGCAGGGATTGAAAAGAGCGCCTGCCGCATCCGCCGACTCCACAACGGGCTTTACAGTGGACGAACCGCAGACATCGTTCGAAGACATTACGCATTACAATAATTTCTACGAGTTTTCGACCGACAAGGAGGCCGTGGCCGATGCGTCGGCGCACTTCAAAACCGATGGATGGAAGGTGTCGGTCGAAGGATTGGTGAAGAATCCGCAGGTGTTCGACCTGGATGCCATTTTAAAAATTGCGCCTCCGGAAGAGCGGATTTATCGCATGCGCTGCGTGGAAGCATGGTCGATGGTGGTGCCGTGGGCGGGTTATTCGCTATCTAATCTCCTCGAAGTGGTCCAACCGACGAGCAATGCGAAATATGTGGCATTTGAGACTTTGCTGGATACTTCGCGCATGCCCGGCCAGAAAACCGACGTGCTCAATTGGCCTTACGTGGAAGGTTTGCGATTGGACGAAGCAATGCATCCGCTGACCCTCCTCGCGAGCGGACTTTACGGGAAAGCATTACCGCCGCAAGACGGCGCGCCCCTCCGGCTGGTCGTGCCCTGGAAGTACGGTTTCAAAGGCATCAAATCCATCGTCAAAATCAAACTCACGGCCGACCAGCCAAAAACAACGTGGAACGAATACGCCCCGGATGAATACGGTTTCTACGCCAACGTCAATCCGCACAAAGACCATCCGCGTTGGAGCCAGGCAACCGAACAACGCATCGGCGTCGGCGGCCGGCGCCCGACACTCATGTTCAACGGCTACGAAGATCAGGTGGGCCACCTCTATGCCGACATGGACCTGCAAAAAAATTTCTAAGCCATGACCGATTCCGAAATCCGCTTTGCCAAATTCCTCGTGCTCGTGAACGCCGGCGTGCCGGCGGCGTTGCTCGGCTGGGACGCCCTGCACCATCAATTGGGAGCCAACCCGGTGAACTTCGCCATTCTGACCACCGGAATGCTCGCGCTGGTTTTCCTGATGCTGACACTTCTGGTCACTCCTTTGCGAAAGATTACCGGCTGGAACTGGCTGATTTTTGCCCGGCGCGCGCTGGGCCTTTACGCTTTCTTTTACGCGAGCCTGCATTTCCTGATTTTTTTCTCGCTCGACCGCTCGTTCAGCATCTCGAGCACATTGAATGAAATGGTCAAACGCAAATACCTGATTATCGGCAGCATCGCCCTGCTCGGCATGGCGCCGCTGGCCGTGACCTCGACAAATGCGATGGTCCGCCGCATGGGCGCGAAGCGCTGGCACTCCTTGCATCGCCTGGTCTACGTCGTCGCCATTTGCGGCGTCATTCATTATTACATGCAGGTAAAAGCGGACGTGCGCCAGCCGATCGCATTCGCCGGCGTCCTGGCCGTTTTGCTGGGCTATCGCTTAGCAGTATCCAGGCGAACTGATTCCCCTCGGGCGGCGCTGCCCAAACCAAAACTTTGGTCCGGAGAACTGCGTGTCGCCCGCATCACCCAGGAGACTCCAGACGTGCGCACGTTCCGCTTCGTCCCGCCCAACGGCGGGCGCCTGCCATTCGAACATCAAGCAGGGCAATATCTCATTCTTTCGCTATTGATCGACGGTAAAAAGGTCAACCGCACCTATACCATTTCATCTCCCCCAATGCGCACAGACTTTTGCGAAATTACCGTCAAGCACGAGGAAAACGGCTATGCCTCACGCCACCTCCATGAAATGGTCCGTGAAGGAGATATGATCCGTGTGTCTGCTCCCGCTGGTCGTTTCGTTTTTGACAAAACAAAGGCCGATAGCATCGTCCTCATCGCCGGCGGCGTGGGCATTACGCCATTGATGTCCATTCTCCGCGACCTCACTGATCGAAATTGGAATGGCGGCATCTTCTTCATTTACAGCGCCAAAACCGAAAGCGACATCATCTTCAGAAAAGAACTTGCAGATTTACAGAAGAAGTTTTCAAACCTGCGCGTGCATGTGACCTTGAGCCGCGCCGATGGCGCCGACTGGAGCGGACATAAGGGACGCGTCAGCGGCCCGTTCCTCGGAATGTGCGTCCCCAGCCTTGCAACACGATCCGTTTATATCTGCGGACCGCAGACAATGATGACACCGACCGTTCAGTTACTGCGCGATGCCGGCGTTCCGCAGGAGAAAATCAAATTAGAAGAATTCACCGCCGCGAAACGCGCGGAAACGGTCCCCGTAAATGAAGCCAGCGCGATTCCCGCCACAACCGTTCCAAACCTGCCGCCGGACGACGGCGAACCCGTGCTGACCTTCGCGCGCTCAGGCAAGTCCGTCACGCTCGAACCGGATAAAGTGCTCCTGGAAATCGCCGAAGACGCCGGCGTAACTATCAACTACGAATGCCGTTCCGGCATTTGCGGCCGCTGCAAAACCCGATTACTCTCCGGCCAGGTCACCATGGAAACCCAGGACGCGCTCACGGACGAAGAAAAATCAAAAAACATCATCTTGATGTGCCAGGCCCGGGCCACCGCCCGAGTGACGGTGGACGCGTGATGCCGTTTTTCTCTTCACAATCGGGTTCGCCCCTGATAACACCTCGCGCGGCCTCACATCGGCTGAGCGCCGTTTCAATTACAGGAAGGCTATAACCGATGAAGCGCATCGGCATACTTACAGCGGGTGGCGACACCCCCGCCCCTACAATTTTCCCAGCAACACGAAAATCAGAAGAATCACAACAATAAGGCCCAGTCCGCCGCTGGGATAATATCCCCAACCGCTGCTATACGGCCACGCAGGAACCGCCGCGATCAGGAGTATAATCAGAAGAATTAAAATAATGGCGGATGGTCTCACAATTTTACCTCATATTGTTCAAAAGCTTTAGCCGAAAGCGTGCCAATCATTTTCCGCCCAAAATCATTTCGATTCCATTCGGGCCTTGTCGTATCAGGGAGCTTTCCCGGCTTTAACGTCAGGCCGATTGCACATTGCATTGGCGCCCGCAATTCCATTGCAATGCGTCATGGCCCGATTTCGCTGGCGCGGCACAAAGTACCGCAAAGTATTTATTGTAGAAGTTTTGATTTCTCATCGTCCGCCTGCTATTGGTATCGGCAATTTCCTCCTTTATAGACCCAATGCCATTACAATGAAAATAGTCGTGGCTAATCCTTCCGGCTTCGAAGCCGGATTTGGCCCATGGATTAGACAACATCAGGCCCAAATCGCAGCCTGGATCAAAGGACTGCTGCTCGTGGTTGCCGTCATTCTCGCCTGCCAACCGGCCTGGCGCGCCGGGTTTCGTCTTTGATGATGACACCTTCATTACCAGGCCGGACTTGCGCTCGTGGGACGGTTTGGCGCGCATTTGGACTCAACCGAGCGCCACCTTGGAATATTATCCGCTGGTCGACAGTTTCTTTTGGGTCGAGCACCGGCTTTGGGGCGACTTGCCAACCTGTTATCACATGGTCAACATTCTCCTCCATGCCGCTGTGGCCCTGCTCCTCGCTCAACTGTTGCGGACGCTCAACGTTCCCGGTGCGTGGCTGGCGGCGGCTATCTGGGCGTTGCATCCGGTCCAGGTGGAATCGGTGGCATGGGTTTCGGAACTGAAAAATACGTAGTCGGGTGTATTTTATATGAGTTCAGCGCTTGTCTATTTGAAATATGATCAGGAGCGGAGTAAAGCGCGTTACGCAATTGCTTTGGGCTTATTTGTTCTTGGATTGATGTCCAAAGGCGCTATCGTAACCCTTCCTGCGGCATTGCTGCTGATTTTCTGGTGGAAACGCGGAAAATTATTTTGGAAGCCGGACGTATTGCCGTTAATTCCATTTTTCATTGTTGGAATCAGTTCCGGACTGGTCATAGAATGGGTGGAACGCAATGTGATTGGGGCAAAAGGTTCACTGTTTCAACTTTCCATTATCGAACGATTTCTTATCGCCGGCCGCGACATCTGGTTCTATCTGGGCAAGGTCTTCTGGCCGGTGGACCTCACAATCAATTATCCCCGCTGGGACGTTAGCCCAACCCTCTGGTGGCAATATCTGTTTCCAACGGCGGTCGTGGCGCTCGTGGCGGTGTTATGGCGTTTTCGAACGTTCGGAAGGGGGCCTATCACAGCAGCACTTTTCTTTATTGGCACATTGTTTCCGGCGCTGAGTTTTGCAAACGTCAATTTTTTCCGGTATTCATTCGTCGCGGACCGTTTTCAATACCTGGCTTGTCTTGGTCCCATCGTTCTGGCGGCAGCCGTGATGAACCGAATCATAAGTCGATTCGGCCGGAGAGGCGCGGTTTTAGGGCCGGTATGTGGCGCAATTTTATTAGCCACGCTTGGGACCTTGACCTGGCGTCAATGCCACGCCTATCGCGACGAGGAAACGCTTTGGCGCGCCACCATTGCAAAAAATCCGGCTTCCTGGCTGGCCCATAATAACCTCGGCGAAGCCCTTCTCCAGGACGGAAAAGTGGACGAGGCCATCTTTTATTTCAAAAATGCGCTGCAAATCAAGCCGGACTATCCCGAGGCGCACGATAATCTCGGCAATGCCCTTCTCGACAAAGGAATGGTGGATGAGGCGATTGCCCAATATCAAACCGCCCTCCAAATCGCCCCCTCCAGTGTGGAAGCCTGTTGCAACCTGGGCAATGCGTGGCTCCAAAAAGGAAACTTGGAACAGGCGACCGTCGAGTATCAAAAAGCCCTGCAAATCATGCCGAATTCTTTGAATGCCCTGAATAATCTGGCGTGGGTGCTGGCAACCTGTCCGCAAGCATCGTTGCGTGACGCGAACAAAGCGGTGGAGCTGGCTCAACAGGCCAATCGCCTAACAGGCGGCGTGGACCCGGACATTCTGGGGACTTTGGCCACGGCTTACCTCGAAGCCGGGCAAGCGAAACAGGCGATCGTCGAGTATCAAAAAGTCCTGCAAATCACGCCCGACAGCGTGGATGCCTTGAATAATCTGGCGTGGGTGTTGGCAACCTGTTCGCAGGCATCGCTACGCGACGGGAACAAGGCGGTGGAACTGGCCCAGCGAGCCGACCGGTTAACAGGCGGCACGGCCCCGGACATTCTTCAAACACTCGCCACGGCGTACGCCGCGGCCAGGCGATTTCCAGAAGCTATCAACATTGCGCAACGCGCCATCCAACTGGCTGAGAAACAGTCCAACACCGCCCTGGCCGATTCCATCCGGTCGGAACTGCATCTCTTTCGGCAAGGCCGCCCTTACCATTCGCAATAACAAAAGATGCCCGCATCTCGTTATTCCATTTGACACTGCCCCGCCAATTGTGTATATACACACTATGGCAAAGAAACTGGACTTTACGGCCATGGAAAATTGCGTATGCGTTAACCTGCGCCTCGTGACGCGGACGATGACCCGCTTTTTTGATGCCGAACGGCGCCGGATGGGTGTGCGCCCGACTCAGACGCCCATTTTGAGGGCGCTGACATTCAAGAATTGGGGCATGGCGGAGTTGAGCGATCGACTGGCGATGGAGCGCACCACGCTCGTACGGAACCTTCGGCCCCTCGAACGCGAAGGGCTTGTTAAAGTAAAGGGCGGCGGACGCGGCGGACGCGTAGAACTGATGATCACGGACAAAGGACGCAAAAAATTGGCCGAAGCCTATCCGGCCTGGCGCTCAGCCCAGGATAAAATCGTGGCAATTCTAGGCAAGGACCGATGGACCAATATGATTCGCGACCTCGATCACGTGGCCGAAACACTGAAGAAACAATAAACCGGAATTTTTTTAGACTTTGATGTGTATATGCACACAACCACCGCGCAACCAGCCAACAACCAACAATGAAAGGAACAGTTTATGAACATAAAAAGTGAAAGTATGGGAAGTCTCAACAAATTTGCGGCTTCGGGATCAACTGACAAGCAACCGTGTTTGAAACGCATCGTTCCCATCGCCATGGTCTTGTGGCTAGGGCTCGTATTTCTCCTGGGCGCCAAAGGCGCGTTTATCGGAGCTCCCGGTTCGCCGCCCCTGCCGATTTTCTTCGGCCTCGCAATTCCTTTGTCGCTGTTCTTTGCGGCATACTTCGGATGGGCCGGATTCCGGGAGTTCATCCTGGGCGCCGACCTCCGGTTCGTAGCCGCAATTCAGGGATGGCGCTGGGCCGGCATGGGTTTTCTCTCGCTCTATGCGCATCGAATTCTGCCCGGACTATTCGCTTTCCCGGCCGGCCTCGGCGACATGGCGATCGGATTCACCGCGCCCTGGATCCTGATGGCACTGATTCGTCAGCCGTCGTTTGCCGCCGGCATTCGATTTAAAGTTTGGAATATCCTGGGCATCCTCGACCTCGTTGTCGCCGTCTCCATGGGTACAATCTGTTCAGGATTCATCCCCGGACTCGTCAGCAACGTCACATCTGGCCCAATGGCACAATTGCCTCTCATACTTATTCCGGCCTATCTCGTCCCGTTCTTCATCATGCTGCACTTCACCGCGCTCGCCCAGGCACGTCGCATCCGCGAGTCCACCTCGGCTACCTAATCTGCGTAGCAGCCGGACATGCGTCCGCTCTGACTGGCTGCAGGTGGCGCTGCCCCTCGCGGCTGCGTCATTCGCAGTCCTTTGACGTCCAGTATGTCCAACCATCTGGCGACAATTCTCCCTCGCCCAGTCCTGGCGCGTCGGGAGGGTGAGGGAGAGCCTTCCCGAACGGCAATGGTCTGCGCATCCTGTCAATTTCACGCCTTGCCACCGTGGCCGTGTCCAAATTCCGGCCCTTTCCGTCCGTTTCCCGCTTGCTCACGCGCGCGACTCTGTCAAACGCCCGTTGGACGCCGTTTCCGGGCAACTGCCTTTGACGCGGGCGATTTGTCCTTCGATCCATCACTGTTTTCCCGTTTTACGCCCTTGAGCAACGCATAAATCGCGATCGCATGGCCATGGCCAAGCGCAAAGTCAGCTACCCTCGCGCACTTCGCATCCTTCGGCCCCTTCGCGCGAACCTCGTCAACCGTAAGCGCTCTGCTCCAGTTCAATCCCCGCGGAAATGAGCCGCGTAATGCGATCCTCGAAATCCGCCTTAATTTTGCGCTGTTCGGTCACGTCCTGCAGCACAAGCACCGCAGCCACGATGTTTCCCTGGATGTTGCGTAATGGCGAGGCATCGATAAAAACCGATTGTTTCGTACCGTCGAGGCACGTGAGTATAACTTCCTCCCGATAGGTTGATTGCCCCTCCAGGGCCCGCATCAGGGGTCCATTTGGTTGCCGCAACAGCGCTCCCTCTTTCTGCCACCAGGCCAGAAATCGGCCGTACGCGTCCGCCTTGCTCACCTCAGCCGATTTCAAAATCTTCAGGACCTCCTCGTTCGTTTGCCCGATATGCGCCAGCGCATCGGCGATGATGATGCCCACCGGCAGCGATTCCAGCATCGAAGCCAATTTACGTCCCACTCGCAGCACGTCCTCCGATTCCCGAATCTTTCGCTCGCGCTCGCGGAGAAGGTCGGCTTTCTGCCGGAACGACGTGTAAATATTGACCTTGAGCTTTAGCACTTCCGGGTCAAACGGTTTGGTGAAGTAATCGACGCCGCCCGCCCTCAACCCCTCCGCCACAAACGGATCTGTCGTGTAAACGGCCGTAATGAAGATGATTGGGATGGCGCCGTAAGCGGGATTGCTTTTGATGCGTCGCGCAGTCTCGAACCCATCCATCACCGGCATTTGCACGTCCAACAAAATCAGACAGATGTCCGGATGTTTCGGCAGTGTCGCCAACGCCTCCGGGCCCGAATTGGCGCGAATCAACTCGTACTGCGCGCCCTCCAGCACGGCTTCCAGGGCAAGCAGGTTGGCCGGCGCATCATCGACTATTAAAATTTTCGCCTTGCTCACTCGGCATCACCTCCCAACGCGGGCATATTTCATCCGATTTAAGGAACAGCATTAGAAATGCCTCCTATTACGCGGACCTTTTCTGGTTTTCGGCCTCCTCTGAGCGCCAGCTTCATTCCCAACCTTGCAACCTGCGTGAACAGACATGCAAAACGAATGAACATCAGAACAATAAGCCTTTAATTTCGCGCAGCCTGACCAAAGCCCCATCGGGGCGGACGATAAGTAGCCCCGGGGTCGACCCCGAAAGCTTTCGGGGCAGCACGTGCGATGCAGGAAGAATCAATCCGATCCGTCAGATCCGCCCGATCCGTCAGACCCGTCCCGTGACCAAATTTCAGATTTCAAATTCCCTCCATCCCCGCGTACCCGCTCTACGCTGACACCTCGCAGATCCACCTGCGCCCACTGCGATAGCGGCTCTTCAGAGAGGGATTGGCCCCATTGGCCTTGTCGAGGCCCCGCCGCATGACCTTCCAATAGGTCGGCGATGTCGTCCCAACCATGGCGGCTGCGCTCATCCAGTCCCGGAGTCTTGCCCAGTGACGCGACGACTTCCTGTCGCGGACCTTTGGCCGTGCGAACGGTGCGCACCAATGTCCAGTACTCGTAGCTCTCTCCATTAACCTTGCGACGATTGCGGCGCAAAAACATGAGCGCATCCTACCCCACCATTCGGGCATTTTACAACGGCCTGTTCTCCACTACAGCGCATGGGCGGCGATCTCAGTTCAAATCACAAACAAACTGTTAACTCAGCCACCAAAAACTCCGAAAAATCATTCCGATCTGACGAACTAGGGTTAGACGAAGGCGGCTCCTCATCGTCATCCAATCCGAGTAGAGCACCGTTTGGCCTGCCCACTCGACGAAGGTTTGTCGCAAGAACGTGGAGGTCTGCCACCGCCAGTGCGTCCAGACCTGGTTGCCACTTTTTTCGCGAACGGGAGCGACTCCCGAATATTTTTGCAA
>DASYYL010000051.1:0-28254 GCA_035933915.1 Verrucomicrobiia bacterium | reverse complement strand
GTTTGCAAATATTGCTACCCGCAAACCAGCGTTCGACTTGCATGTCTTATCCACGCCGCCAGCGTTCGTTCTGAGCCAGAATCAAACTCTCCGTAAAAAAACGTTAGTTGATTCGCCTTCAATCGTAAAATTGAAGGGCTTTATATGGTTAAAACCTTCTTGGACAGCCTACTAACAGGCCACCCTTGAAGGGGCTCTCACTAATCGCACAAATCAATTTTCAAAGAGCAATGGCGCCATTAAGGACACCAAAAGTTTTCCGAAACGTGACAATCGTCATTTTCCCATTTAGGGAAAAAAAGGCCGACCGCCGAATCGCCACTTTCCAAATCGGCAATCAGATTCTATTTCGGGGACGCGTATCCTACTACAATCGCGTCACTTGTCAATGGACTTTTTAGTCCACCGCCGCCTCCTATTGGCGAACGGGCAATCACTCTACCAGAGAACATAACCCCCGCAAGTGTTTTTTCAAAAAATTTTTACATATTTCAATCATGTAAAAAAACCAATGAAATCAAGCTGTTCCAGGGCTCTTTCCGTCAAATCGTCCTCGTCCACGTGCAAAAAAGTTGTCCGAATTTCGTCCCGAAAGCGGTTTCTCTCGCCCTCCGCCTGATCGAAAATGTATTCTGGAAACAATTTCTCTTACGAAAGCTGCGTCCGCCACCGGGCCAATTGCTTCATAACTTCATTCGTCCCAGGCGCGCCAATAATGTTTCGCTTCATCATTGCCTTTTTCAGATCAAACACAGCGAGAGCGTCGCGGCCAAACGTCTTGTCTAGCGATTGCAATTCCACAAGTGTCAGCGCATTCAACGGCTTGCCCGTTTTTTCAGCCAGCGCCACGACCTCTCCCACGATATGATGCGCCTGCCGAAACGGCATTCCTTTGCGCACCAGATAATCCGCCAAATCCGTCGCCAGCAGCGCCGAATCGCTCGCGGCCCGGTCGCAGGCATCGCGATTGATTCGCGTGTTTTGCAGCAGCGCCGCCATCAGACGCGTCGTGGAGCGCACCGTATCCACTGTGTCAAACAACCGTTCCTTGTCTTCCTGCAAATCGCGATTGTAGGTCATTGGCAATCCTTTGAGCAACGTCAGCAACGACACGAGATTTCCGACCACCCGGCCCGTTTTTCCACGCGCCAGTTCGGCCACGTCCGGATTTTTCTTTTGTGGCATCAATGAAGAACCGGTCGTGTAGGCGTCGGCAATTTTGATAAAATTAAATTCCGCGCCGGCCCAGAGAATCACGTCTTCCGCCAGACGCGAAATATGGACGGCCAGAAGCGCGCCCGCTGCGCAAAATTCGACTGCAAAGTCGCGGTCACTGACGGCATCCATGGAATTTTGCGTGAGTTGCGGCCGACCGCTGGCGTCCACAAATGCGAGCAATTTGGCCACGAGTTCACGCTTGAGCGGCAACGTGCTGCCGGCGATTGCCCCGCTGCCGAGCGGGCAGACGTTCACGCGCGAATGACAATCCCACAACCGCTCGCAATCGCGCTCGAACATTTCGACATAGGCAAGCAGATGGTGCGCAAGAAAGACCGGTTGCGCCCGCTGCAAGTGCGTGTAGCCGGGAATGAGCACGTCGGCATTTCGCTCGCCCAGCAGGACCAACGCCCGCTGCAAATCGGCAATTTCGCCCAGCAACGATTTGATTTCGTCGCGCAACCAAAGCCGGATATCCAGCGCAATCTGATCATTTCGCGAGCGGCCGGTGTGCAATTTGGCGCCGGCGGGAACACGGCGCGTGAGTTCAGCCTCTATATTCATGTGAACGTCTTCGAGCGCCGGATTCCATTTGAACTTTCCCGTCCTAATCTCCCTGCCGATCTGGTCCAGGGTCCGGACGATGGCGCGCAATTCGGACTTTGTCAGCACTCCGATTTTATGAAGCATTTCGGCATGGGCCATGGAGCCCAAAATGTCATGGCGCCACAAACGCCAGTCGAAGGAAATGGATTCGGTAAATTTCGCCACGTCGGCGGCGGGGCCGCCGGCAAATCGTCCACTGCGGGACACCGGAGAATTGTTTTTCATAAGACCGCGAACTGCGCGGATGACACAGATTGTCTCTAAAAATCATTAAAAAGTCCATTGCCGCCCGCTTCGAAATATGAAATGTTTCGGCCAAACATGAGCGACTTCAAGTACGCCTGCCCTGTTTGCGGCCAGCACATCAAGTGCGATTCGTCGCAATCCGGAACGGTGATGGAATGTCCGACGTGTTTTCAAAGAATTATTGTGCCCCAGGCGCCGGTGGGAGAACAGACCTTGATCCTGACGGGAACCAAGGCGAACGGCGACCGTCCCGTTCCCAAAAACGCCGAGACCAACCCAGCAGGTCCGCGGCCTCCCGGCGGGATTTCCGGCCCGATGGTTGTGATTGCGATCCTCCTTGGCATCATGGCCGCGGTGGGATTTGTATACCGGGGAACGATCTTCAAATCCCGGGCACCGCTCGCGGCCAAAAACGGAGCGACCAATCAAACTAACGAGGTAAAAAAAACCTTGCCTGTGGTCATGGCTCCCCCATCAAATGACACGAATTGGACGCTCAATTTGAAAGGCGCCGAGGTACCGGAATCGGCCGCCGCAGGCCGGGTGGAAGGCCAGGACTTCATCAGCGAGCGCGCGACCCTTCAGGGAGGGCTTTTGACGTTGCGCGGCGGCGACTTGAGCGTTGCCATCAATTTCGCCGGCGCCAACCCGCAGATGCTTTCCGGAAAGACCATTAACGTGGCGACAAACGCCGCCACCGCCGCGCGCGTGACTTTCCACTGGAAGGACGCGGACCAGGCAAAGCACGAATCATTCAACAACGGTTATGCCCTGCTTTTGGGTTTTGGCCAGGCGACGAGCAACCGGATTTCCGGAAAAATTTATCTGTGCACCTCGGACGAAAATAAGAGCTATGTCGCCGGAACGTTCAATGCGGAAATCAGGAAGCCCAAACCCAAAAGATAAGGCCGCCGCCGAGATTGTCCGCCTGCTCACGCGGCGCAAACAGACCCTGGCCCTGGCCGAATCCTGCACCGGCGGCTTCATTGCCAATCAAATCACGAACGTCCCCGGCGCATCCAAAATGTTCAAGGGCGGCGTCGTATCATACAGCAACGAGGCCAAACAGAAATTTTTGGACGTTCGCGCCGCAACCTTAAAACAACATGGAGCCGTCAGCAAAGAAGTTGCCGGCGAAATGGCTGAAGGCGCCCGAAAACAATTTGGCGCGGATTACGCCGTCGCCGTGACCGGCATTGCCGGGCCAGGTGGCGGGACCAAAGACAAGCCAACTGGAACCGTGTTCATCGCGGTGGCCGGAAAAGGCGGCATCATAGTCGAACGGCGATTGAACCAGTTTGACCGGGAAAAATTCAAAAGTGTGACGGCGCGGCAAGCGATGGGACTCTTACGAAAGGCGTTGAAGCGTTAAATTAAAAGGTTGAAGCGAACGAAGCGTGTGGCGAGCCGAGAACAGAGCCTGGGCGTGAGCGAGCGGAATAGACTCACCCGCTCCCTCACGGTCGCGGCTCAGTTGATGGCGCGAAGTTTCCATTTTTGCGTGTATGGGTTTGGAAACTGGAAACTTCGGGAAACTTCAGAGGAAACTTGAGTATTTCGGGAACGGAAAAGTGCGCTTTTGTTGGACAATTTGATGGGGCGAGGAAACCTGGGAAATCGCAATTGGAGGAAACTTCGAGGGGAGTTTTGAGGCTCTGAAGTTTCCATGTGGATTAGATTCTACAACATAGAGCATAAGCGTTTTAAGCCGCGAATTGATAAGAGCGCGCTTACGCGACTGCTACGCATTACGGCTTTTCGAGAGAAAGTCAGAGACTCGTGTGACCTCGTCTCCTACGGAAATCCCACCTTTCCCGGCCGGCGCGGCGCAACCGTCCCTACCCACCAGACCGTCGGGGGGAGGACCCGCCTTTGTGTGACAACGGCGCGGCAGGCGGTCGCGGCTCAGTTGAGGGGACGAAGAAACCGCTCCCTCACGGTCGGGGCTCAGTTAAAAAAGTTATTCACATCTTATTACCGTGGACAGCGGATGTCCAACCCCCCTCTTCATAATGGCAGCGATTTTTGAACAATTAGGTTCAAAAACGAAAACATACAAACACGAAAGAACAGGAAATATATGAGTGGAAATCAAGCAAAAGCAGCGATTGGCAACATGCTCAAGAATGACGGGCGGGCTGAGGCGTCGGCTCTGTTACGGGCGAAATGGACCGGGCATTTTGACAAAGCGATACGGTCCGGGGATGGATTGGCGGGAATAGCGATGCCACCCCGCGAGCCGATTATCGGCAAGTGGTTCAGGCAAGGTGAACTGGGCTTTATTTATGGGCCGAGGGGTCTGGGCAAGACGTGGCTGGCGATGTTTTTGGCGCGCAAATGGGCCGAAGGGTCGAGCCTGGGCGGGCTAACGGAGTGGAAAGTCCAGGGCGTCCGCCGGGTCCTCTACGTGGATGGTGAAATGTCAATCGATGGCATTCGGGAACGGGACGCCGCGCTATCGGTCGGCCCTGCCCCGGGAATGTATTATTTGCAACACGAAGCGTTGTTTCATCTGACGGACGAGGTATTGAACCTTGCGCGGCATGGATGACCCATACCTAATTTCACCTCCCAGAGTCAACCGCGAAATCGAGCCATGCTATGGGTTGACCCCTTTACGAAGGATAATATCCTGCTGAACACCGCCACGTTCAGCAACGTGATCGTTACGCCGACGCGGTAGCTCGAATTGCCGAACATCGAACACCGAACATCGAACGCCGAAGGTGCCGTCCTCGCCCGTATACCGGGCGGAATTCCGGTCTGCCGGCACAGCCGCAAACTGAAAGCCCTGAATGGGCGAACTATTACAGCCCAGGGCAGAGCGCGACTCCGGGAGCGCGCCGCCCTGGGTAAAATCGCCTCCGTTATCTGCCGCTAACTGACAAAACCGCGCGATAGCGCGAATCTTATTTGCGGCATCCTCACCAAAGCTTTGGTGCCACCGCCACGGTGGCTGTGTGAGATCGCAAGTGGCGCTGCCACCACCGAATCTGATCTGCGGCCATCCATCCCGCATGTGCAATTCGAGGATGACGATGACGATGAGGATGAGGATGACAATGATTCCCCCCTGCCCTTCGTTTAGGAAAAAGCGTCATGCTATGGTTTTGAGGGCTAAACGAGACTAAACGAAACCCTAAACGATTCGTTTAGGCCCAGAAAGCTATTAGGATTTCCTGGCAAATCGACGAATTTGACTAAATGAACGACGAGCGCGTTTTCCAGACAAAAGCTCAACGAAGTTAGGCGTTCATTTAGGGGGCGGCTTGCGCCGCGGCCAACTTCCGTCTTTCAATTGTCGCGCCATCTTGTCGCGCCGCAGTCGGAAGGTGGAAACGAGGAGGGGCGAATATCAAACCATCAAACGCCGAACAACGAACGCCGACCGAGCTAACCGCAAAGAGCGCAAAGATCACAGGCGCGGCGAAGCCGCAACCAAATCGCCAAATTGAAGCCCAAAATCGAGGACGAGGACGACGACGAGGACGAGAAAGGAAAATCCTCGCGGAAATGAGTGAAATCGACGAATAGCAGTACAGAGAGCACAAACCGTAGGAGAATGAGCATGAGGATGAGGACCCGGCCTTCGTCTGACTTCGGCGCGGCACGTGAGGATGATTCCCCTTTGGCCCTGGGCGTTTTTATGTGGGCGAAGATTTGTCAGGCGCGCGGGAAGACTGGTTGGCTTGTCATCATGATGTTGCGAAAAGGCTCGCAAAGGCGAGCGTTGTGGGTATAATCGCGCAAGCGATCAGTAAAACTCAATTTGACGCCATGAACAACAGGTCAAATGGGAAATCTCGGTTGAGTTCGCGCCCCTTCTGTTTGCAGGCAAAGCAGCGCAAGAAACAGAAATTTATGAAACTGATAATGTTCACATTTGCGATTGCGGCGGTGCTAATCACGCCGTTCACAGGGCTATGTCAATTAAACCAAGGACTCATAGCTTGGTATCCGTTTAATGGGAACGCGAATGACGCAAGCGGGAATGGCAACAATGCGACTCCTTACGGCGCACCTTCTTATGTTTCTGGCGTCATCGGCTCTGCTGCGTCCCTCGATGGTATAGATGACTATTTCGACTGCCCTGTGAATCTCAACCTTTATACAAATCTAACAATCGCCTTCTGGTTGAAGATTTTAAGCTACCCTCCAGATGCACGCTACGAAATGGTTTCAAATGACGGTGGGGATTATGGACAATCAATAAATCTGGCAGGACCTGGAAATGAATTAAACGTGCCGACTGGCTGTTTGTATGTTTTTTACAATGGTGAAGATGGTGGGTTGGGTAATGGGTCGCAGCCTTTGCAATTGGGTGTCTGGTATCATGTCGCAGGGGTTTGGACAGCAAATGCGACGACGCTCTACCTGAATGGCAACGCTGTTGTTTCAGAGCGGGGAGCGTCACCTCCGGATTTAGCAAATCGAACCGATGTGTTAATCGGAAATCCAACGTATGGTTCTCTGTCCAACTCTGTTAGTAGTTACACTCACGGATGTTTTGACGACCTCCGTATCTACAATCATGCTTTAAGCAGTGCAGAAATTCAGCAACTTGCTGCTCAAGGCAGCAGTCAGATTGCAGGTTTGTTCAACACTGGCGTGGACACAAACAATGCCCTTCTGCCAGTTGGTTCGGTTGATCCTCATTACACGCTCATCGCCAGCGCGGACACAAACAATCCCGGCCCGAATGCTTATGTGGCAGACACGGGAAAAGTGAACGCCAGTTATTTCGGTGCATGGCCCAATGGCACAGATTCTCAATGGATTACACCGTCAAGTGACACCAGCGGTTGCGCGTCAGGCAATTATGTTTATCGCACAACTTTTGATCTTTCGGGATACGATGTCAATTCGGTTTCACTTTCAGGAAAATGGTTGGTGGACAATGAAGGGTTAGACATTAAGCTCAATGGCAATTCCAGTGGGATTAGCTACTTCCCCTCCGCCTCCTCAATTGCGGCCTCTTTTGCTTTAACGAACGGCTTTGTCAACGGCTTCAACACATTAGATTTCGTCGTCTCGAATGCGCCGTCAGGAGGTTACAATCCAACAGGACTACGGGTGGAATTGTCGGGCACAGGAATCCCATTAAGTTTTGAACCTAGCCGCGCCAACATTACCGGTGTGAATGTCGGTCCCGCTGGCAGCGGAAATCTTTCAATATCAATTCAGGGTAGCGGTTTTGGAACCGCAACCGCGTTTAATGGCACTTCTCCATTTTTGCGAATTGTTGACGTGACGCGGAATTGGGAAGCCGGTTTTTCGGGCGACCGAGTGAATGTTAACGTCTCCGCTTGGACGGATACGAACATCGTGATAAACGGCTTTTCAGGTTGGGTTTTCAACACTCTAAGCAATCAATTTCATGCTGGCGACCAACTCGAAGCCATTGTTGAAAATCCGCAGACGCAAAGCGGCTTCGTGACAAACACCGTGGCCTTGAATCAGACATATCTGGAAATAGATATTCAGCCGTCATCTAATTATCCACTGGTTCTCTCAGATCAGGAAATGGCAGCCTTGTTCACCTCGCTCACAAGCCAATTACAGCAGCAAGGTTTAAGTGCAGGCGGGATGATTGCGGATGTGAAGCCAAGCAATGCCGCGCTTGCTCTTGATTTCCTGGCGTTCCTCGCTACTGATGAAATCGGAGGTATTGCATCTGATGAAACTGAAGCCCTTGCCAATGGCGGCCAAGACCTTTTTGAATTGGGAACTTGGGGAACCGCCGTGAATGGACTTGATCTTGGTTCAAAAGCCGCGCAAGCTTGGCCGTCGGGCACCAGCACTGGCTCTGGAAACTTAATTCTAACAGTTCTTTACGAAGCCCAAATGATATATGAAGCCGAATACTTGACTTATAGTTGTTATTCATTTCCCGGCACTTCACAGGCTAGTCAGCATGACATTGTTGATTATGTGGTGGTCAACGGGAATGAATTGCAAATTATTCTTTGGCTTTCTTCAACCCCTCAAACGACGATTGACATTCAAAATGTCTTGGCGAATTGGCACTGGGGAGTTGGCGATATTAGGGACAACGCAGTTTTAGGATTAAATGGAACGGAGGGTTTGGAAGAGACGCCTTGCGGCGGGGTGAGCGCTGGATTGAATGTAAATGAATATTCCTATACTTTCCCGACAATTTTTAGCAGCGACTATGGATACCCGGTCTTCAGTGCTCATCTTTTGGATTTTTGGGGGAATGATCTTGGCACAGATGTTCTTGTGCCCTCTGGCCCGCCAACTCTCTCGATTACCACAAGCAATTCGCCTTCAGGAGGCGGCGCGAATAGCGGCGGTGGTTTTGTTTATAGCAATTCCGTTGTGACCTTGACCGCGACGCCAAATCCCGGCTTCAGCTTTTCATCGTGGGGCGAGAATGGTTTTGTGGTAGGCCTGCTATCCAACTACACCTTCACGGCAACAAGCAACTGCACTTTGGTTGCCAATTTCACAACGAACTTTTACACGATGACGACAACCAGTTCGCCGTCAGATGCTGGCACAACAACCGGCACCACTAACGTGGCCTTTGGAACGAGCGTCACAGTGACGGCCAATGTTACAAACGCCAACTATGCTTTCGGACGCTGGACGGACGACAATAGCAATGCCTTGAGCACATCTTCGAGTTATACTTTCACAGTCAATTCGGATTCCAATTTGATTGCTAATTTTATTCCGCTAGGAAGTTCGAGCATAACGACGGTTGCATCCCCATCATCGGCTGGCTCGGTGACTGGTAGCGGCACATACATCAATGGACAAAACGCAACGCTCACGGCAACGGCAGCAGGCTGCTACTCGTTTGCAAATTGGACGACGAACGGAACGACATTTAGCACTTCACCGACAAACACGTTCACGGTTACCACCAATTTAATTTTCACAGCCAACTTCGAGCCGATTACCTACAACATCGCCATAAGTTCGTCGGCTGGTGGAACGACGAGTGGCGGCGGGTCTTACAATTGCGGAGCGGGCGTGACCTTCCATGCTGCGCCGAGTCCGTGCTTCTCGTTTGTAAACTGGACGGAAAACGGAAGCCCAGTCAGCGGATTGGCGGATTTCTTTTTCGTGGTGGATACCAACCATAATTTTGTGGCGAACTTCGCGCCGATTACCAACATCATCAGCACCAGTTCTTCGCCCGCAAATGGCGGAAGCACCAGCGGCGGTGGCGCGATGGGCTGCCAAGCGAGTGTGGCAGTAACAGCCGTGGCAACCAACGGCTACTCGTTCGTGAACTGGACCGTGGGCGGAAATGTCATCAGCGCTTCGTCGAATTACACATTCACGGCGTCTGGCAATCAATCATTGGTCGCAAACTTTGCGCCCAATGTCCCGATTCTTGGTTTTGCTTCGCCTCCTCTGTATGCGGGGAATCTTGGACTGATGCTGCAAGGGCCAGTTGGCTCAAATTATGAAGTTGATGTCTCAACCGATCTTTTTAGTTGGTTGCCGTCCACGAATTTTATCATTCAAAGTTCGCCATTTTATTTCAGCGTGCCGGTGGCAACAAATGCCAATCAGGGATTTTTCCGGGCGTTGATGCAGTAAGCGCAGCATCCGCTTTTGTGGTTTGAAAATCAAAGAGGCCTCCGATTCGGAAGGCCGCTTCGTGTTTTCTAAATTTTTTTACGCTTTCTTCGCTGGAGGCGTGTAAGCGGTGAGTTAACCACCCCCTTTTGGGGAGGCTGGGCCCGTGGTAAAAACGGGGGCGATGAGTACCAAACCTTCTATTGGGAGGGCAAACGTAAACGCCCGCATTTGTTCCGCGTGGTCTTGAGCCACTCGCGTAAGGGCTACAGCGAGGTGGTTTGGCGGCAGACCACAGAGAACTTTATCCGATGCCTGGAGAACAGTTATCGCCACTTCGGCGGAGTTCCCAAGACTACAGTTATTGATAATTTACGAGAGGCAGTGACACGGGCGGATTGGTTTGATCCGGAGATCAACCCGAAGGTGGAAGAGTTTTGCCGGCATTACGGCACGGTGATGATGCCTAACCAGGGTGGTCGCACTCCAAGACGGTTTGCACCGTGGCCACCAGCGCTCGACCCCTGGCTACATATCCTGAACCCGCTCCGGGGTTCCCAGTCGGTGGCTGCGCCAATGATATTTTGAAGATGGCTTTTCACCTGCGCAAATCTCCGCAATCTGCGGATAAAAATCACAATCGTTGTTCGTGTATTTCGCCGTGGTTCGCGGTTATTTTTTATGTATCCCGTCTTTTGCGATCTTTGCGATCTTTGCGGTTTCAAAAAATCCCATCCGAACTTTAATTGCCCCTTGAGCATTTTCAAAAAATTCTGGGCATTCGGAAGCACCGGTTCTTTTGGGTTTTCGCTTCGTTTTCGCTCAGTCACAGGCCGCTATGGGCATGCTCCTTCGTTCAGCCTCGCCAAAACACCAAAATCTCCCGTTGCCGAATAGCCACAATTTTTCCTCAAACGCTCTTAATTTCGACCTCATCGAAATTAAGCGTTTTCCAAAACATCCCGATCCGCAACTTTAGCTCGAATCTGTCAATTTCCCAGCAAAACCGCGCAATTTTAGAGCCCTAAATTTGAAATTTAGGGTTTTCTTTAGCGAACTTTAGCCCGCAAAACCCTAGCATAATAATTTTACTAAATTTGGGGATTCTTTACCGCGAAATGACTGCCAGTGGCGCTGCCACCCAAATACGCGAAAATGTTTTGTTTTGCATTTTGTTCCATGAGGAGTTCGGCGTTCGTGTCGTAAGCGTGGTTCGCGGTTCTGAGTCGGCGAGCTTTTGGTTGTGGCTTTGCGGTCTTTGTACTGCTACAAATCAATGAACCAAACTTCGCCGGCTTGTGGGACAGTTCTCAAGCTTAAAACTCGTCAGCCAAACATCGAATGGGGAGGCCCCTCCTTCGCGCGGAGCTACGGCGGGCAGGCGAGGATGAGGAGGATGATGTCGCGAGCTTGACCCATGGGGAAAAAGGTGGTTTGTTGTCAGGGGGTGCCCTATGAGTTTATCTAATTCCAAGCTCGATGCTCTGCGGATTGAGCGCCGTCCGGAGCGGTCGCCGGGGCCGACGCTGTGGACGGCGGTTGCGGTTGTCGTCGTGTTGTTGGGAGTGGGCGGGACGTTTTGGTGGCGGTCCCGGGTTGATCCGATCGCTGTCCAAACCACGATCGCTCGGGATGCCATGGCCGGCGCGGCCGGCGGCGGAGATCACAGTGTGCTGAACGCCTCCGGCTATGTCACCGCGCGGCGCGAGGCGACTGTTTCGTCCAAAGTAACCGGCAAAGTCGTATCGATTCTGATTGAAGAAGGAATGAAGGTGACCAACGGCCAAATTCTGGCGCGATTGGACGATTCAAACGTCAAAGCCGCCCTTGAAGTGGCCCAGGCGCAGTTGTTGTCAGCCCAGGCGGCGGTGGAGGAGACGCGCGCACAACTTAAGCAGGCGAATGCCGATTACGAGCGCGTAAGCGAATTGGCGAAACGAAAAATTTCCTCGCAATCGGACCTGGACCAGGCGGAAGCGACCGCCAAATCGTTACAGGCGCATTTGGATTGGCAGGAAACGCAAATCGAAGTGGCCCGCAGCGGAGTGGACATGAGCCGGCAGGATTTGGATGACATGACCATTCGCGCGCCGTTTGACGGCGTGGTCACGACGAAGGACGCGCAGCCGGGCGAAATGATTTCCCCGGTCTCCGCCGGCGGCGGCTACACGAGAACCGGCATTGGGACTGTCGTGGACATGAAGTCGCTGGAAGTTGATATAGACGTGAACGAAAACTATATCAATCGCGTTGAAGCGGGCCAGGCGGTCATGGCGACGCTGGATGCGTATCCGGACTGGAAAATTCCGTGCAAGGTCATTGCCATCGTTCCCACGGCGGACCGTGACAAGTCCACAGTAAAGGTACGCGTCGGTTTCAACCAGCTTGATCCGCGGATTTTGCCGGACATGTCCGTCAAAGTTTCATTTCAGAACGAAAACAACGCCTCGGGCAGGCAAGCTGTGTTGGTCCCGAAGAGCGCCGTGCGGGAGCAGGACGGCCAGGATGTGGTGTTTGTTGTGCAGGATGGCCGCGCCGAGCGCCGGGCCGTCACAGTCAATGATACGCAGGATGATGACTCGATTTTGAGCGCGGGAGTTGCGCCGGGAGAAAGCGTAGTCACGAATGCGCCGGCTGAGTTGAAGGACGGCATGGCCGTCAGAGAGGAAAAACCATGAACGAAAACCCATCGAAAAACGGCGCCCTGGTGGACATCGAGGGCGTGGACAAAGTGTTTCATCGCGGTTCGGAAGACATTCATGTTTTATCGAACCTGAATTTGCGCGTTCCGGCCGGCGAGTTCCTGGCGCTCATGGGGCCGTCCGGCTCGGGCAAGAGCACGTTGCTGAATTTAATTGGCGGTCTTGACCGCCCGACCCGCGGCAGTGTGACGATCGGCGGGGAAAAAGTGGAGGCGCTGTCCGACCGCGCGCTGGCGGCGTGGCGGTCCCGGCACATCGGTTTTGTTTTTCAACTTTATAATTTGATGCCGATGCTGTCGGCGGAGCGAAACGTGGAATTGCCGCTGTTGCTCACCCATCTCTCCCGAGCCGAACGTAAGAGGCACGTGGAAACGGCGTTGTCGGTCGTGGGACTATCGCATCGCACAAAGCATTACCCGCGCACGCTCTCCGGCGGAGAACAGCAGCGCGCCGGCATCGCGCGGGCGATTGTGACCGACCCGACACTGTTGCTGTGCGACGAGCCGACGGGAGATTTGGACCGGAAGTCCGGCGATGAAATTCTGGACTTGTTGCAGGCGTTGAACCGGGAGCACGGCAAAACGATCGTCATGGTCACGCATGATCCGCACGCTTCGGCGCGGGCGTCACGGACCGTTTATTTAAACAAGGGGCAACTGAGCAATGAGCCGATAAAATGAAAATAGTTTTATCTTATCCGGAATTTACCCACTCCCTCACGGTCGGGGCTCTGTTGCGAACCTAAAAAATGAAATTTTTTAATCTCATTTGGAGCAACCTGCGGCGGAAGAAACTTCGCACGTTTTTGACGCTGCTATCGATCGTGGTGGCGTTTATTTTGTTCGGATTGCTGTCGGCGATTCAGGAGGCGCTGGTGGGCGGCGTGGCGCTGGCGGGCGCCGACAGGCTGGTCGTTCGCGAAAAGGTGTCCATCATCAATTTGCTTCCGGCGAGTTATGAGGCGCGCATGGAGCGCATTCCCGGCGTGGATTTCGCCACGCATCAAACCTGGTTCGGCGGCATTTACCAGGATCCGAAGAATTTCTTCATGCAAAATCCCGTCGAACCGGAGAAATTTTTGAAGATACATCCGGAATTTATCCTGCCGCCGGATGAGGAAAAGGCCTGGCTGGCAACGAGGACCGGCGCCATCGTGGGACGCCGCACGGCGGAGCGATTCGGCTGGAAGATTGGCGATAAAGTTCCGATTCGCTCCACCATTTGGAAGCTGCCGAACGGCAGTTTTACCTGGACATTCGACATCGTGGGCATTTTTGACGGCAAAGACAAAGGGACCGACACCACGCCGCTGTTTTTCCGCTACGACTATTTCGATGAAGCCCGCGAGCAAGGCAGCCAGGATTGGGGCAAGGGCAAAGTCGGCTGGTACACGATTCGCATCAAGGATCCGTCGCAGGCGGCGCAAGTGGCCAAACTGGTGGACCAGGAATTCGCCAATTCACCGGCGGAAACGAAGACCGAGCCGGAAGGAGCGTTCATTCAAGCCTGGGCCAGCCAAATTGGAAATATCGTGCTCATTGTCGCGGCGATTTTAGGCGCGGTGTTTTTTACAATTCTGCTGGTGACTGGAAACACGATGGCGCAGGCGGTGCGCGAGCGGACCGGCGAGTTGGGCGTGCTCAAGGCGATCGGATTTACCAACGGCCGGGTCGTAGCACTGGTGCTGGCCGAATCCTGCCTGCTCGCAGTCATTGGGGGAGCGCTTGGCCTGGGTTTGGCCCGGGCCATCACGCCGGTCATGGCCGAAAAACTAGCGGGCTTGCTGCCCCTGTTCTACCTGCCCACGCGCGCTTTGTTTGTCGGGTTGGGATTGAGCATCGCGCTGGGGCTGGTAACAGGAATTGTTCCAGCGCTTGTGGCCATGCGCCTGCGCGTTGCGGATGCCTTGAGAAGAATGTGAGGGATCAATAAACAATGGCCGGACCGATCAATTGGCTATCGCAAGTCGCCTCAATTACCAAATTTGGGTTGATGAGCGCGCCGCAGCGCCGCGGCGCGGTTGCGGCCACCGTCGTGGGCATTGCAGGCGTAGTGGCTGTGCTCGTGGGCGTATTGTCCATCGCGACCGGTTTCCGGCAGGCAATGACTGTTTCCGCCGCGCCCGACGGCGCGATTGTGTTGCGCAGCGGCGCTGACAGCGAAATGGTCAGCGGTTTTGGGCATGATGAAACGCGCGTCATCGCCGATGCTCCGGGAATCGCGCGGTCAGCCAATGGTCCGCTGGCCTCCTCGGAATTGTATGTCATCATTGATTTGCCGAAACGTTCGACCGGCACGGATGCCAACGTGCCATTGCGCGGAGTGGAGCCCGCCGCGCTGGAGGTGCGCGACAACCTGAAAGTCGTCCAGGGCCGCATGTTCGAATGGGGCAAGGATGAAGTCATCGTCGGCCGCGGGGCAGCGCAGGAATTTGCCGGATTGGACGTGGGCTCAACCATCCAAGTGGGCCGCTACCAGTGGCCGGTGGTAGGAATGTTTTCGGCAAATGGCGGAGTGGCGGAATCGGAGATATGGACTGACGCGAAGGTGTTGCAGGCCGCGTATAACCGCGGCGATTCGTTTCAGTCCGTGTCGGTTCGATTGAATTCACCCGAGACGTTCCAGAAATTCAAAGACTGGCTCACTTCCAATCCGGAGCTTAGCGTTCAAGCCATTCGCCAAACCGATTATTACACCCAGCAATCGCAGACACTCACCCTGCTCATCACGACGCTGGGTTATCTCATCGCGTGTTTGATGGCCATTGGCGCCGTGTTTGGGGCGCTCAATACCATGTACAGCGCGGTGGCGGCGCGGACGCGGGAGATTGCCACGCTGCGGGCGCTTGGGTTTGGCAGCGGCGCGGTGGTTGTCTCACTTGTGCTTGAGTCCCTGTTGCTGGCGGCGGCCGGCGGGCTCATTGGCGGCGCGCTGGCCTATCTCGCTTTTAATAATTTCCACACCTCGACGATCAATTTTCAAAGTTTCAGCCAGGTGACATTCGCCTTCAGGGTCACGCTACAGTTGCTGATACAGGGCATCGTCTGGGCGCTGCTAATTGGACTGATTGGCGGTCTGTTTCCGGCCTGGCGCGCCGCCCGCCTTCCGATCGCGGCGGCGTTGAGGGAGTTATAGGTTAGCTCTTTTTGCAGGAGCGGCGGACGCAGCCCAGGGTCAGGACCCCGAAAGGAAGCAGTGCGAGAGCCGATGGCTCGGGAACGGGGGTCAGGTTATAGCCCAGCACGTTCATCAAAGTCACGTCGCCGGCTGTAGCGGGCTCCTCCTCGTCAGGGGACAAACTGTGGTTATACGAATCGGGCGTGGCGCCTGCCCAATCGCTCAAATCGCCTCCGCCTATGCCGTTATAGGTATTGATAACCGTCTTGCCGCCATCGATGGAAAAATAATCGCCGTTGGCAGGCGTAGTATCAAGATTGCCGGCGGACAGATAACGGAAAAGGTCAATGGGGGAATAACGCCCTGAACTGGCGCCGTTCTGCCCCAAACCGTAACGGCCCATCACCTCAGAGATTTCGTGCTCGGCGAGCCCGATAAAGTCGTACTCACCGGACACGCTTCGATTGTTCGGATCGAACGTATAAGTGGCCGCACTGTCGAACCCAACCCAACCATCAATTCCAGAGGCATTGCCCGCGAGCAACCCATACGCCTTCGCTTCGGCATTTGCCATGACGAACTGGGCGTTGGACACGGGGTAGGCCGCAGGGAGATTGGCCAAAGCCGTGGCGTCAGCCGCGGATGTGTTGTTGTTGGCAAAGGCAGTGACAATTTGGGAATAGCTGTAAAACCCCTGCTGATCCGTCTGACTTTGTCCAAGGTCCCCCGTGTTCAAACTCCGGCCGTCGATTTCCCCCCAGCCGACGTCCATGTTGATGGTGATGGAGTTATCATAAGTGTTTTGATAAAAATCGATGGCGTCCGTAAAAGCCGTGAAAAAACCGGCAGGCGCCGACGCCGTGCTCGAATCGTAGGTCAGGTTGAAGGTCAACGCGCGCGCTGATAGAGGAAGCACAGCGGCAATAGCTAAGAAGCCCCAGGCTGCCCGGAGCGAACCAGCGCTGCGGCTAAAGAGTCTATTCGTAGAATGGGTTTTCATAGTCTGAACTTTCTGATGGACCGGGTAATAGTTGTTTGAGTTTAATTCTGACCGAGACTGCGCGGACAGCTTATAAAGTCTTTTTGATATGTCAATACAATTATTGTCACATCAGTGTGACGAACACGGCTGGAATTGGCCGAAATATGCACTACCGGGGCAGAAAACCGGAAGGACCAGGAATCTGTTCATTTTGGAACCGGCGCATATCATCGCAAGCGCCCGCGCAACTTTTCAAACAGGGCGCGGGTTTCCGGCGGCATTTCCTCGATCGAATAGTAAACCTGTTCCTCCCCCGACGCGTCCTTAAACATGAACTCCTGAAAATTCTTGCGAGTGATGAACCCCGGCTTTTGCGTGTTCTTCGAAATACCGGAGGATGATTGCCATTCGGCGTCCAATTCCTTCGTCACTTCAAGCTCCTTTATCGCTTCCGGCCTGGCTTTTTCAAATGCCTCGCGGAGTTCAGGCGGCATCTCATCGAGCGAATGGTAAAATCTGCTCCTTCCCGTCCTCGCCCTGGATCCTGAATTCCTGAAAATCTTTGCGGCTAACGACGGTTCCCGTCTGCGGCGTGCCCTTTAAGAATTCGGACAATAGTTGCCCGACATCCAATCCGTTTGTCATTTCCGCCTTTAACTTTTCAAATCTCTCGCGAACGTCGGGCGGCACCTCGTCCAACGAACGATAGACATGCTTTGCATTCTGCCGATCGATGGTTTGGAAGTCTTCGCTATTCCTGATAACGATCGTGTGCGTCCCGGGTTTGAACGCCGACCGAAACCACGCGCCGAGCCGACGCCAGAACGAAGGTTTCTCGAGCCGCTCATAGCATTTGGAACAAAACTGGTTCGCCACGGCAACCACATTGCCGCATTTGGGACAGACCATCGTTTTGCTCAGGTCCATGCAAATGATTTTCCTCCGGCCGCGCAGGTTGGCAAGTTCATTTGCGATGCCAACTTCGTGCGGGACCCCTTCGAAAAACGCCTCTTCCAGCGGGCAGAAAGCATGTTGTCACATTGAATGAGGCGGCAAAAGATAATTCTCTGTCTTAGCTCAGCGAATTTCAAGCTTTGAAGCATCTACGCCAAATTCCAATGCCACCCGTTCGCATTTTTGCCACGATATCAGCGTATCGTCGGCCTCCATTCTTTTGGCGATATCAGTAAGCGCGTTTACGTCTCCATGAAATTCCGGCAAACCCTCCAATACATTCTTAGCCGTGCCACCAGGATTTGATTTCCGTTCCCACGTTTGGAGATAATCCTGCCATGCCAGGCGGAATTCTTGAGGACATCCGGCAGTGTCAATTTGCTTTAATAGTTCTACGTACCGCACATTGTGTAATTGCGCGGAAACTATTCGGCCATCATCGATGACAATATGGGCCGAATTGAGCCGGGCGGCAAGCCGCTCTACCAGAACATTGGATATTGATTGGCCATTATCTTTGGCATTGATCGTGTTGTCGTCCTGGGCCGATGATTGGAGAATGGACAAAGACAACAGTGCGACCAGGGTAAGGAGTTTCTTCATGCGATAGAATTCAATGTAGACAGTGTTGGCGGTTGGGACGGTGTTGCCTGTTGAGGCAACGTTGCAGTTTGATTACTTACGCCCACACTATCTTCTTGGGCTAACGAGCGACCCCCTAAACAAATCAGTAAAACAAATGAAATAACCAGTGCATTATAAAATAAAGGCTTCATAATAAATCTTTGTCAACAACTGCAATACACCTGATATTTTGGCCTTTTTATTCACCTTCCAACATTTTAGCTTTTTGAATTCGAATCACAATGGGCGAGCACATCATAGCTAATCACCGTGACACCAGGGGAGTAAAGGATTCACCGGTCACGAGACAGTTTTTGTCAATCCACACTGTCTTGTTTTTGCATTGAACGACCGCCTCATCACCAACTATTTTGGCGCTAACATGCGGCGACAGGGATTGATTCACATTGGCAACAATTTTTGCCAAATCCCCAAATTCATCCGGGTTTGAAAATTCGTCGCCACTTGACGTTTGGTCAAAATACCATTTCAATCGATTTTTCATACCGGATAGGTAACATTGCCCGTTCTAGTTTTCCAGTTAGGTGAACACCCCACGAGACTTTCAAAGTAGCGTACTACCATCCAAACAAGCGGCTAGATTTTGGGGCCAGTTTACCCGGGGCGGCGCGCTCGCAGATTCGCGCTTTGGCCCGGGTTATTTTCGGCCGCCCTTACCCTCCTTCGCTCAGAAGCTACGGAGGGCAGGCAGGGCTTCAGTTAGCTGCTGCGCAGACAGTCGGAATCGCTATCAGGGCGTGTTGGTGATTCCGAGGTTGTATGCTTGAAAAGCCCAGACATCGGCTGTTTGGGCGATGCGCTTGTCCGTGGGCATATACCCGTGGCTGGTTCTGGTTTCAATGCGGATAAGCACAGGATTGTCACAGCCCTGGGCATGCTGCAGGGCGGCGGCAAACTGGTAAGAGTGGCTGGGCACCACACGGT
Organism: Verrucomicrobiia bacterium; assembly: GCA_035933915.1. Classification (GTDB taxonomy): domain Bacteria; phylum Verrucomicrobiota; class Verrucomicrobiia; order Limisphaerales; family UBA11358; genus UBA11358. Next base: position 9,306 of record DASYYL010000051.1, on the reverse strand, counting down.
CATCGTGGTCGGCCGTTGTGATGATCGTGGGCGGATAGCAGGCGCCCGGGTGAACATTGGCCAGCGGCGAATAGGCATAGAGCCAGCGGAACGCCTTCTGATCGCTCGAGGCGCCATACTCCGGGGCCCAGAGGGCGCCGCCGGAGAAGTGTTGGTAGCGCAGCATGTCCAGGACCCCGGCGCCGACATAGGCGGCGCCAAACAATTCCGGGTGCTGAGTAATGCTGGCTCCGACCAGCAGGCCGCCGTTGGAGTAGCCTTGAATTCCGAGCCGGCGTGGCGATGTGAACTGTTGCGCTATCAGGTACTTCGCAGCCCAGGCGAAATCATCGAATACGTTCTGTTTATTACCCAGCATTCCGGCCTTGTGCCAATCCTCGCCATAAGTCCCGCCACCGCGCAGATTGGCCACCGCATAAACTCCGCCCAACTGCAACCACACGGGCAGCATCGGATTGAACCTGGGCGTGATCGTGATGTCGAAACCGCCGTATCCATAAAGAATTGTCGGATTGGCGCCATCACGTTTAACGTCCTTCTTTGCGACGATGAACATGGGAATATTCGTGCCATCTTTGGAAGGGTAGAAGATTTGGCGCACATCGTACGGAGCGGGGTCGAAATGAACGTCGGGCTTGAAGAACACGCGGCTGACGGCTTTACGAAGGTCGTAGTGATAGACCGATTCGGGATAGAGGAACGAAGTGAAACCGTAGTAGAAGGTCTTGGAATCGTTGCGCGCGGAGATATCGGTTACGGTGCCGAGCGCCGGCAAGTGGATTTCGCCTTCCGCTTTGCCGCCGGTGGAATAGAGAGCGAGCCGGCTTTGGGCCACGACCTGGGAGTTAACGAGGAGCCGTCCGGACGCCAGTGTCGCTCCCTGAATGACGCCCTCGCCCTGGGGCACGATAACATGCCAATGGCCGGGATCGGGCTGATCAATATCGACGGCGACGATGCGGCCTCTTGGCGCGTTCAACGTGGTTTGAATGAAGAGCGTCTTCCGTTTGTGTCCCACCACGATATATTGCGCGTCGTTATTGGTATAGAGCGGCGTGACTGTTGTTGAGATGAATGGCTTCAGCGGGCTGCCGAGGTCTGCGTAGAAAAGTTCGTTTTGCGGCGCGGCGCCGTTCTGAAGGTAAATAAACAGGTAACGCCCATCCTCGCTGACATCCCCGCCGATCGTCCAGTCCGGCAAATCAGGCCGCTCATAAATCAACGTGTCCGCGCTCTGATCGGTTCCGAGACGATGATAATAGAGTTTTTGATTGATGACGCGCTGGCTGATGGCCTGGCCGTCCGGGGGCTTTGGGTAACGCGAATAGAAAAAGCCCTTTCGGTCTTCAGTCCAGGAAATATCGGAAAATTTCACCCACTGAACGACGTCAGGAAGGTCCTTGCCACTCGCGACGTCCCGGACGCGTACCGTGAACCAGTCCGAGCCGCCTTGCGAAAGGTTGTAGGCCAGAAGGACGCCGCGCGGGGAGGGCTGCCAGCCAAGAAGCGCAATCGAGCCATTGGGAGACAGAGCGTTGGGGTCAAGCAGCTCACGCGGCGCGCCAGCCGGCGAGTCCTGCACATAAACGACAGATTGATTTTGAAGTCCGGAATTTTTCGTGAAGAAAATCCGCCCGCCGGCCACCTGCTCCGGCGTGCTTTCCCGCGCGTAATTCCACAGACCGGTCAATTTCGTTTTGATCCAGGTCCTGATTGGAATCTTGTCCAGGCAGGAATAGGTCAGTGCGTTCTGTTGCTGGATCCAATGATCGACTTCCGGGCTATCGAAGTTTTCCATCCACTGGTATGGCGCGGGGACTTTGACGCCAAAGTAGTCGTCCACAGTGGAGTCGCGCCTGGACTGTGGATAGTTTGGCCTGGAGGTGTCAACCGGACCACTCAATTGCGCGTTCGCCGGGGCCGCGGCTGCAAAGAGGACTGTGAGTGTAATAATTACGGACAGGCGAACGTGGCATGCGAGGTCCATTGGGCGGACAGTTACCACCAGCCCGCGGCGAAAGTCAAGAGGCGCTATTGGCCGGCCTAAAGGTTTTCCTCCGGCGCACGTGTGTCAATTGCCCTGCGGATTAATCAGAGCAGACGCACGTCTGCTACGCAAATTTAGTTCGTACCGTGCGAATCAATTCCCATTCGTCCGCGGCGGCAGCGTGCGCAAGACGATTTCGCGATTTCGTTCGGTGAAGTAGTTGCAGGACCATTCTTCGGCGAACAGGATTACGGTGTGACCGGCGGCATCCGTGGCGAGCCGCGCACCAGTGGGCAGCATGGATTCGTTTACCTGGCCGGAGGCGACCCAGCGCAACAGTTTCCACGCGCCCTGTTCCAGCCGCGATTCCGCGCCATATTCCGTCTGCAAACGGAATTGCACCACTTCGAATTGCAGCGGGCCAACGGCGCCCAGGAGCGGAACGCGCTGGGTGGCGGAATGCAACAGGAATGATTGCACGACTCCTTCCTGGAGTAATTGGTCGAGTCCCTCGCGAAATCGTTTGAATTGCGCCGTGCTGGTGCTGTGAATCCACGCAAAGGTTTCCGGCGCAAAACGCGGGATCTCGTCAAACTTGAGCGCCGGGTCCACGGCCAGCGTATCGCCAATTCGAAAATCGGAATGCCCGACCAATCCGACAACGTCGCCCGCAAACGCCTCATCCACGGTCTCGCGCTCGCGTCCGAACAGTTTGTGGGAACTCGCCAGACGCAGTTTTTTGCCGGTGCGCGTGTGGACGACCGACATATCGCGCTCGAACCGTCCCGAACAAATCCGCACGAACGCGAGCCGGTCGCGATGTTTTGGGTCCATGTTCGCCTGGATCTTAAAGATGAAGCCTGAAAAGCTGTCGTGCGTGGGGTGCACAGAGCGGCCATTCACCGCTCGCGGCTGCGGGCCCGGCGCCAGGTCCATGAACGCGTCGAGCAGGAGTTGCACGCCGAAGTTGCTGACCGCGCTGCCGAAAAAGACGGGTGTCAGTTCGCCGGCGAGAACCTTCGCATGATCGAATGCCGCCCCGGCGCTTTCGAGCATGGCGACTTCATCCACCACGCGCTGGTAAACCTCCGGCTGCATGGCGTCGCGCACAATGGCATCGTCCAGGCCATGCACTGAAACCGGCGCGCGGAACGAGCCGCCCGGCACGCGCTCGAAAAAATGGACCTGCTTCGAGCGCCGGTCATAGACCCCGCGAAAATCCTGTCCATCGCCCAGGGGCCAGTTCACCGCGTAAGCGTGGAGGCCGAGGACTCGCTCCAACTCGTCGAGCAATTGCAACGGATCGCGCGCGGGCCTATCGAGCTTGTTCATAAACGTGAAGATGGGGATGCCGCGCTGGCGGCAAACTTCGAACAGCTTGCGCGTTTGACTTTGAATGCCTTTGCCGGCGTCAATCACCATCACCGCCGCGTCCACTGCGGTGAGCACGCGATAGGTATCCTCGGAGAAATCCTTGTGGCCAGGGGTATCGAGCAGGTTTACGCAGTATCCGCGATACTCGAATTGCAGGACGGTCGAACTAATCGAGATGCCGCGCTTTTTCTCCAATTCCATCCAGTCGCTGGTAGTCGCGCGCTGGTTTTTGTGCGCGGTGACGGAGCCGGCCAATTGCACCGCGCCTCCGTAAAGAAGAAATTTCTCCGTGAGCGTGGTTTTCCCCGCGTCCGGATGCGAGATAATCGCGAACGTCCGGCGGCGATTTGTTTCTGGTTCAAGATTCATTGTTTCAATTGGCCCATCATTCTGCGGAAAAAAGTTCGAGTATAGCAATGATTCGGGGATGTTCAATGAGTTTTAAGGACAGGAGGGTTCTTGGGTTCTTGTGCGAAGGGATAATATTGGATAAATGGATTGTTGGATTCCTGGATTGGCGGGTGAAGAAGGCCGCTTGGTGGCACCGCCATTTGCGAACCCGGGCACCGTCCTGTGCGAGCGGTTCTCTTAAAACTTATCAGCCAACCGATTCCGGCGGGCCGCGGAGCTCAGAATATCATTTTTCCGTTCCCTTACAGCATCCGGGCCAGGTTCGTCTTAACCCGCTTTCCCTCCGCCGGAATTTCCCGGAAAATGTGATCCATCCGTTCATTAAAGCTAATCCGACCCGGCGTCCCGCGCCGCAATTGATGGCTGGTTATGGGCTTTCTCGCCATAGGGCCAACAGCTACATTAAACAATTGGAAATGTCAACTAGTTGCGCAATTTCGGCAGGGTTGAAATTCGCACCGATGGTAGAAGCGATGCCGCAGATACGGATTCGCACTATCGCGCGGATTCACAGTCAGCGGCGGGATTTCTTTATGCCAGACCAGGGGTGGTCGCACTCGCGGACTCGCGCTCGACCCCAGGCTAATAGCCTGTGCCCCTGCAGGGCACTCAGTTAGCGCCTGCGGCGGTATTATTTCATGTTCGTGTGTCATCTGGCCAAGAGAACAGAAATCCCTGCTTTCATTTTTGACTCAAAACCTTTTACCCTCTCACGGTTGTGAACGCTCCCAGGATACCAATGAATTTTACCCACTTTTTGATCGCCAGCACGCTCATCGCTTCGTCAATCTGTCTTGCGGCAGCCAACGAGACGCCAAATCCCGCATCCAGTCTCTACCAGATGCCCGCCCAGTCACTGCAATCACGATGGTTCACGGCGGAAAATCCAAAAGGACTGAAAGGCCAGGCGGGCCAGGCCAGGTTTGGACGAAAAGGCGCTCCCGCCATCGGCATCGCCGCGGGCAAAACGCTGGCGCTGGCGGAGATTCAAGGCTCGGGAGCGATCCGCCGCATTTGGGGAACGTTGTGGCATCCCACGCCAGAGGCGTTGCGGGGCATGAAAATTGAGATGTATTGGGACGGCGCCAAAACACCGGCGGTGCAGGCGCCTTTGGGAGATTTCTTCTGTGAAAGCCTCGGCCAAATGGTCCCACTCCAGAATGCGTGTTTTTATTCACCCGAGGGTCGTTCCTTCAATTGCCTCATCCCGATGCCGTTTCGCCATTCGGCCAAAATCATATTGGTCAACGAATCGGGCGCGGACAATGGCATATATTATGAGGTGGACGCGACCGAAGGAGACAAGCATGACCGCAACATGCTCTATTTTCACAGTTATTGGCGGCGGGAGAATCCGACCACCTTGCGCCAGGACATGACGATTTTGCCCCGCATCGAAGGCAAGGGCCGCTTTCTGGGCTGCAACATCGGCGCTCGTCTGAACCATTCCACCACAAACTTCTGGTGGGGTGAAGGCGAGGTGAAAATCTATTTGGACGGCGACAATCAGTTTCCGACGCTTTGCGGGACCGGCACGGAGGATTACATCGGCGACGGCTACGGCCAAAATGTTTTTTGCGCCCCTTATTCAGGAGATCAATACGTGGCGCCTGCCAAAGACGCGTACGAATTTTATCGCCTGCATATTCCGGACCCGGTTTGGTTTCACAAAGACGTCCGGGTGACGATCCAGAACATGGGCGGCCCCGGTTATCAACTCATGCTGGATGATATGAATAAGGATCCGTCGCTTAAATTCATGAAAGCGGGCGACGGCACGGAATATTACACACGCGCGGAACTGGCAGCGCACCCGAATTGGTCAAACGTGATGGAGCGAAGCGATGACTATTGCGCCACCGCCTACTGGTTCATGGATCGCGCAGGCAGTGAGCTGCCTCCAATCGCTCCGGCGGCTGAGCGGATGAAAAATTTGACCTGGTAGGGCAGAGCTGCCGCTAAGCTGCCGCTCTGCCCAAATTAGCGGCACACGCCCCTCGGGGCTGCGCAGAAACGTCTCACGCTCTCACGTTCTTCTCTTCCGCGGCTGCCGCCTTGATGGCTTCCAATTCCTCCCAACGCGCAAAGAGCTTCTCCAGATTTGATTTCGCAGTGGCGAGGTCGGCGACGAGTTCGTCGGCTTGTTTGGCGTATGTACGATGAAAATCCGGGGTGGCGAATAAATTCTCGATGCGCGCAATCTCCGCCTCGACGTCATGTATCGCCGCTTCCATGCCTTCCAGTTCGCGCGTTTCTTTGAATGACATTTTGCGCGACTTTGTGGGCGCCGGCATGGCCGGCTTGTTCAGAGCAATGATGGGCGCCCGGTCAGGGGCCACGGGGACGGCTTGTGAGGCTGCGCGCTGTCTCTTTTCCAGATAATAGTCGTAGTCGCCGACACTGTGATGGATTTTTCCATCGCCTTCGAACGCGAGAATGTCCGTGCAAACGCGATTGAGAAAATAGCGGTCGTGGCTCACCACGCACACGACGCCTGGAAAGGAGATCAGCGCTTCCTCGAGGACGCGCAGGGTCGGGAGGTCCAGGTCATTGGTCGGCTCATCCAGGATTAGAAAATTTCCGCCGTTCTTCAGGATGCGGGCCAGGAGCAACCGGCTGCGTTCGCCGCCGGAGAGTTTCTCGACCCTGGTCATGACGCGGTCGTCTGAAAAGAGAAATCGCTTGAGATAGGAGCGAACAGAAATCTTGACGTCACCCCACTGCACAAATTCCCTGCCTTCGGCGAGTTCATCCAGCACCGTGTTTCGCTCGTTCAATTGCAAACGGCCCTGGTCAACGTAATTGAACTTCGTGAGCTGGCCGGTCTTTACCGCGCCTTCCACGGGCGGCAGCTGGCTGATAATAATCCTGAGGAGCGTGGATTTGCCGAGCCCGTTGCGTCCGCAAATGCCGACACGACGGCCGTTTTCAAATGTGAAATTGAATCCCGAAAACAATACTTTCCCGCCGAGTTCCATGCCCAGGCCGGTGAGATCGACCGTGCGATTGCCCAGTTGCGGCGGCGGCGGTATCACCAGTTCGATGTCTTCCTCGACCGCCGGGCCGGCCTGCGCCGCTGTTTCGTAATAACGCTCAAAGCGGTTTTTCTGTTTGCTGCGTTGCGCGCGCGGGCCCTGGCGTACCCACGCGAGTTCCTTCTTCAGGAACATCTGCCGCTTATGCTCGATAGTCGCGTCGGCTTCCTGGCGCTCGGCCCTGGCCAGCAGATAATCGGTATAATTGCCTTCGTGCGAAAAGAATTTTCCATCGGACAACTCGATCATTCGCTTTACGGTGCGATCGAGAAAATAACGGTCGTGCGTGACGATGAGAAACGTGCCGCCGAAATCTTCGAGGAATTCGGCGAGCCACTCAATCGATTCCGGGTCCAAATGATTCGTTGGTTCGTCCAGCATCAGGAAATCGGGCCGTGAGACGACGGCGCGCGCCATCGCCACGCGCCGTTTTTCACCACCGGAAAGCGATTCGATGCGCCGCTCGCCAGGAGGACAATTTAGATGCGCCATCGCGATCTCGACGCGCCGGTCCACGGTCCATCCCTCCAGCGTCATGATGCGCCGCTCGAGTTCTTCGTGGCGCTTCGAGTCGTGCGATAGCCCTTCAAATTCCGTGATGAGATTCAACACATGCTGCGCGCCGTCGCGAACGTTTTCGTGAACATTTTTCGAGGCATCGAGTTCGAAGTCCTGAGGGAGATAGCTGATGGCCAGATCGCGTTGCCGAGTGATTTCGCCGGTATCCGGCGATTGCAGGCCGGCAAGGATTTTCAGGAACGTTGTCTTGCCGCAGCCATTGCGTCCGACCAACCCGATGCGTTCGCCTTCCTGGATTCCCAGAGTGACGTTGTCGAGAATGGCGCGTTCGCCGTGGCGAACGACGATGTCAGTGGCGGCAATGACGGTGGACAACTGGAAATTTAGGCATGGCCGCCTAGGCTGCAACCGGGGCGGAATGTTTTTCAAAACAGACCCAATCTGGACTCTTCCAATTGGAACCATTGTATGTGTATCCGGCATCTTCGAGAACTTCGGGAAGAGTACCCTGCTGTTCGGCCGTCTGGATGAAAACTTTCACGGCCTCATCCAATGCGGCGCGAGCCGCCTGCGACGTCGTGCCCGAACTGGCAACATCCAACGGCATCGCATGGGCAATAAACTGCCGCCCTTCGCGCCAGATTTGGACCGTGTAGTCAATTTCCATTCCTTAACTTTAGCACAAATAAAACCGAATGAACATGATATTTTGACGTCATGCCGCGACGAGGTCAGCGGCTTTTTCCGCATTTACCGGAAAGGGCTCCAATGGCATCAGCCGGTCATGGTCCAGGAATTCTTCGCAGACGCGGAAAAAATCCTCTTTCGTTGAGACGCGACGGATCCGGTGCAAAAACTGCCCGGTTGGCTCGACGCCGAGGCCGATAAAATTCAGGTATTTCTTCATCTTCGACACATGCAGCAATTCCCGTACGCCGGGCGTAGTAACGGCGTCATAAAGGGAACGCACATAATCCAAAACTTCCCGGCCGGACGGAACGAAAAGGGGCTCGCCGCGCTGTTGTTGCCGGATCTGTTGAAACAGCCAGGGATTCCGGATCGCGCCGCGCCCAATCATCAGTCCGCGGGCGCCCGTGGTTTTCAGGACCTCCGCCGCCGTGCGCGCGGAATCGACATTCCCGTTGGCCAGCACCGGGCACGGCATCACCGCCACCGCGCGAGCGATAAAGTCGTAATGCACCTCGCTCCAATACAGTTCCTTGACGGTCCGTCCGTGCACGGTCAGGAAATCCAGCGAGTGCTTTGCAAAAATTGGCAGCAACTCGTCGAAAACTTCCGGGGAATCAAAACCCAGCCGCGTTTTGACCGTGAATTTCACTTTCACCGCGTCGCGCAGCGCCCCCAGAATCCTGTCAATGCGCCCCGGCTCCCGCAGCAATCCTCCGCCGGCACATTTGCGATAAACGATGGGGGCCGGACATCCAAGATTCAGGTCTACCGCGGCGATATCATACTCCTGCAACTCACACGCCGTGCGCACCAACGACGGGATATCGTTGCCGATCATTTGCGCTACGACCGGGCGGCCTGTTGGATTTTGTGTGATGGACTTGAGAATGTATTTCTCAAGATTGGAATCGGGATGGACGCGAAAATATTCCGTGTAATAGACATCGGCGCCTCCGTAGGCAGCCATCAATTTCCAAAACGGCAGATCGGTCACGTCCTGCATCGGCGCAAGCGCCAGGATGGGCTCGTTGCCAGAAAGCAGTTTCGCAAATTGATCGTGATGATTTACCGGATTCATTCGTTGGCACAATGGCCCGCTTTATCGAACTCAAATCGATGCCGGAGAGCAAGATAAATCAAGGAATTCCATTCACAGCCATCCCACAGGATTTAGAAAAAAGCTGGAATGTTTTGTGTAGTCCTGCCACACGGCAGGGATGAAAAAAGACACCAACAACATTCCAGCCGCCTCAAAGTTGAGCCTGTTGCGGCAAATTTGCAACTTCATTC
>DASYYL010000220.1:0-22106 GCA_035933915.1 Verrucomicrobiia bacterium | reverse complement strand
TCGCGCCTTTGCCGTCTCTGGCTTCGACCAGCGGGATTGCTCCCGCCAGCCGCAGAGTTGGCTACATGTCTTTCGACCATTTTCCATGATGAACACTTTACAGTTCATTAGAACCACCGAGCTTTCTTGGCGCACCAGGATAAACAGGATGAACAGGATTTGAGGCTGCGGATTTTTGGATTACTGGATTGTTTGGGGGTGAACGGGGTCTTTGTGCTCTCTGCACTGCGCTCCGTCCGAATCACTCATTTTGTCTGGCTGATCTGCGCCCGACGATACAAGTCGGCTACCCCGTAACGCAACCGTTGCCATCCAAGACGCTCTCTCCATCTTTTTCGGTGGGGCGATACACTTTGAACTGGCGGGGATTGACCACGGTGGTTTCTACCCTTAATACGCTGCCCTGCTTGTCATAGACCTTGAGCGAATTACCATTGACCGTGTACCGCAACCCAACGCCCTCGGGCCGGTGTTTGAGGGTGCTGGTTACTTCGCCCCGAAACTTGTTAGGACGGGCCCGCCCCAAAAAACGCAGAACATCCGGACTGGCAAAACTGCGAATCCCATGATGCAAAAACTGCGGATAGAGCGCCGCCAACGAAGGCGCATCTTTGAACATTAGATCCGTAGCGTATTCGGTCTGACGCGCGCTCCAGTAATAACCTTGGTTGATCGGACGACCAATCTCCAGGGCCAAGGGATGCGCCTGTACGAGCATTGTGTTCTATGTTGTAGAATCTAATCCTCATGGAAACTTCAGAGCCTCAAAACTGCCCTCGAAGTTTCCTCCAATTGCGATTTCCCAGGTTTCCTCGCCCCTTCAAATTGTCCAACAAAAACACACTTTTCCGTTCCCAAAACAACCCAAGTTTCCTCTGAAGTTTCCCGAAGTTTCCAGTTTCCAACCCATACACGCAAAAATGGAAACTTCGCGCCGTCAACTGAGCCGCGACCCTAATGGAACAGTTTTGCTCTTGGCTAGTCCGTGAACCAAGCCTGCTTCAACGCTTCAACCTTTTAACGTTTCAACGCGTCCTTCAAACTGGCAGACTGCGCTTGTGCCAGTCACGAATTCGCTATCAAACAGCACTAACAAAATCCGTGTCGCCGTCCTGGGCGTTGGCTCCCTTGGACAGCATCATGCGCGGATTTATGCCGAGATGCATAACGCCGGAGAAGTGGCGCTGGCGGGAATTTACGACGCCAATCCGGACACTGCCAACCGCGTGGCGGCCAAACATCATACGCGGATATTCAAGTCGATTTCTGAAGCGGCCGAAAATGCGGATGCGTTAAACATCGCCACGCCCACGACGACGCATTTTGAAATCGCCAAACCACTGCTCGCCCGGGGCAAGCATGTCTTTGTTGAAAAACCGATGACTGATGACACGGCGCAGGCGGCGGAATTGATTCGTTTGGCCCGGGAGAACGATTGTGTTTTGCAGGTAGGCCACGTGGAGCGCTTCAACCCGGTTTTCAAATACCTTGAAACCGCCGCGCCGGAACCCCGTTTTATCGAATGTCTCCGCCTCTCTCCTTTTCCGTCGCGTTCGACCGACATTGGCGTGGTGTTGGACCTGATGATCCATGACCTGGACATCGTGCTGGCGTTTGTGAAGTCGCCGGTGATCAGCATGGACGCGGTGGGCATTCCCGTTTTAAGCAAAAGCGAGGACATTGCCAACGCGCGATTGCGGTTTGCCAACGGGTGCGTGGCCAATCTGACGGTCAGTCGCGTGAGCGTCAAACGAATGCGCGAGATTCGGGTGTTTAGCGGCGGCGCGACAACTCCGGTTTATTTCACGCTCGATTATCGCGCCCAGGAGGGATTCATTTATCGCATTGCGCGCGATGGCGAGCGTGAGAGCTCGGCCCTGGCCAAGCTGCTGGCGCTGGCCGGCAGCCATGTAAGCGTGGTGAGCGAATTCGCCGGAAGAAAAGTCGTGCGCGAGCCGGTGCCGATAGCGAAAGATGAACCGCTCAAGCTGGAACTGCAACATTTTGTCCAATGCGTCCGTGAACAGCAAACGCCATTGGTGAGCGGCGAATCGGCGAAGCGGGCGCTGGATTTGGCATTCGAGATTACGAGACAGGTGGAGAAAGCGAATGCGGATGCGGCTGCACAGTTGAAGGTCAATCCGTTGGCGCGGTAAGGATCACGTTCGTGTCCGCGCTTTAACGTGCTTTCTGGGCGGATTCTCCCAAAATGTTGCAACTCTGTTGCGGATTTGTTTCAGATTTGTTGCGGTTTAAATCGTTGACGGTCAACGCTGTAGCGGATGTTACGGACTTTCAGACCTAACATGCAAAAGCGTAAGCTCTACACGCTCTACACACAGAGCACGCTAAAGCGTGGACACCGAATGTGTCTGCTTTGCGTCTTGTGTCAATGTTCGTCCCGCATACTCTTTTTTCAACCTAAGCACGTGCAAATGAAACGCGCCTTTACAATGGTTGAATTGCTGATTGTCATCGCCATTATCGCGATTTTGACGGCGTTACTTTTCCCGGTGATTAACAAGGCGGAAGGCGCGGCACGCAAGACCCATTGCATCAACAACGAGGCGCAGATTAACCATGCGCTTCTCATTTATGCCGATGACCATGCCGACGCCATGCTGGGCCTGACCAATGGCGACAATATTTACTTTACGTACAAGGACAGTCTTGGACCGTATCTTTCGCGAGCCGGCGCCGATACAAACAACGCGTTATTTGCGTGTCCAGCGGATGATTTTAATTGCGATACGGCGAAAATTAAAGCCTTATTCATATTCGACCAAATTGGCGGGCTGGGTTTTCACCGGCAAAGCGTGACAGATTATTCCAGCTATGTTTTCAACGGTTCGGCGGACGCCGGTCAGGACCCGCGCGCGGCCCGGCCGTTTTCCCAGGTGCGCCGTCCGTCGAAAATGATCCTGGCAGGGGAGTTGTCCGGCGCTTTTGGGATGAGCGCCCATGACCGAAGAGAGCCGTATCAATTCAACAACGCGCCCAGCGTAATGAGTTTTGTGGACGGCCATGTCGCGTATATTCCGATTTATTGGGACGAGACCAACGGAATTGACGACATCCCGGGTTTTTACAATCCGCCGCCGAGATATGACTATGAATGGTTTTCGACGCCGTGATTGGATTGATGGATTATTGGATTGGTGGATTGATGGGGATGGGAGAATCCGTTCGCTGATGCTCCAAATTCCAACATCCAGGCACCATCCCCGAAATGATCCGGGGTTCAGAATATTCAAGAGCCAGGCGCCCAAAATTGGATGTGATCGATTGGCGCTTCTCTGAAGCTTGGTCCATGGATTTTGGCATTTCCGGCTGTGCCTTCGACCCCGATTGCGTAGACACCGAACAGAATTCGATAATTTTATTCGGTCTGAGTTTCGTAAAAATTCTTTACGCATTCTTATTTCATCGCTTGCCAAGCGCGGCTTTTATCTGCAAATTTCATAAAAGAAAAAGATGAGCATCGAGGCAAAACTGGAACTGGATGGAAAGAGCTACGCACTTCCCACGATTGTCGGCACAGAGCAGGAACGGGCCGTCGACATCTCGTCGCTACGCGCAACCAGTGGTTATATCACGCTGGATGAGTCTTACGCCAACACCGGTTCCTGCGTCAGCAAGATTACTTTCATTGATGGCGACAAAGGCATCCTGCGTTATCGCGGCATTCCCATTGAGGAGTTGGCGGACAAATCTTCGTTTATCGAGTCGGCATATCTGATTATCTACGGCCATTTGCCCAATCGGACCGAACTCCGGGACTTTTCTGACCGCTTCACGGAGCATCAGTTCCTCCATGAAGACATGAAATATCATTTCGAGAATTTTCCTGCGACGGCTCATCCAATGGCAATTTTGTCGGCGATGATCAACGCGACGAGTTGTTTTGACGAAGGCCTGATGCACTGGCAATGGGGAAAGGCAAACAGCCAGTTCGACACTTACGCGGCCAAGCTGATGTCGCAGGTGCGTACCATTGCGGCGTATTCGTATCGGAAATCACAGGGCTTGCCGCTGATTTATCCCAAGAAATCGTACAAGTATACGGCCAACTTTTTGCACATGATGTTCTCGTCGCCTTATGAGGACTTCGAAATAAAACCTGAAATCGTGAAGGCCTTGGATTTGATTTTCCTGCTGCATGCCGACCACGAGCAAAACTGCTCGACGTCCACGGTGCGAATGGTGGCGTCATCGCAGGCGAACCTCTTTGCGAGCGTATCCGCCGGCGTATGCGCGCTCTGGGGCCCCTTGCACGGGGGCGCCAACCAGGCGGTCCTGGAAATGCTCGAAGAAATCCATAAAAAAGGCGACGACGGCTCGAAATTCATCGCGGATGCCAAAGACAAAAACAGCGGCAAAAAGTTGATGGGTTTTGGCCACCGCGTCTATAAGAATTACGATCCGCGCGCCAAAATCATCAAAAAGTCGTGCGACGAGGTATTGGCGCAGCTAAATATTAGTGACCCGTTATTGGACATAGCGAAACTTCTGGAGGAGGCGGCCCTGAAAGACCCGTATTTCGTTGAGCGGAAGCTGTATCCGAACGTGGATTTTTACAGTGGCATTATCATGCGGGCCCTGGGCATTCCAGTGCGAATGTTCCCGGTGATGTTCGCAATTGGGCGCATGCCGGGCTGGATAGCCAATTACAAGGAAACCATGGAAGACCCCAAGAGCCGCATCTGCCGTCCACGGCAAGTGTACACGGGCAACGCCTTGAGCCACTATATACCGATTGAGGAGCGGAAATAAATAGCCCGATTTGCTCAAATCAGGCATAAAGGTTGCTCAGCCAGAGTTGCTTCGGATGAAAAAAATTCTGGTTATTGACGATGAGGAATGGCTGCGCGAGATGATTCATCTGGCGCTTAAGCAGAAGGGTTTTGACGTCATTGAATCAAGCAACGGCGCGGAGGGCATTGAAAAGGCCCGGACCGACCTGCCGGATTTGATTCTTTGCGATGTAAACATGGAAAAGGTGGATGGCTACCTGACCCTGGCGTCCTTGCGCAATGATGCCCCCACCGCGGCCATACCATTCATTTTGATGACCGGGCTGGCGGACAACGCGGGCATGAGGCACGGCATGGAATTGGGGGCGGATGATTACCTGCCCAAACCATTTACCACCGACGCCCTGTACGCGGCCGTGGAAGCCCGACTCAAAAAGGCGCAAACCGTGCGGGATGAAGCCGAGCGCAAGCTCGCTCATTTGCGCGATAACATAAGCCTGATGATGCCGCATGAAATGCGCACGCCGCTCAACGGCATTCTCTCGAACGCTGAGTTGCTCGCCAGCTCCGCCGCGACACTGAAGACCGGGGAAATTGCCGAAATTGGGCAGGAAATCCACAATTCAAGTCTCCGTCTCGAACGCCTGATCGAGAATTTTTTAATTTACGCGCAATTGGAATTGATTGCTGCGGACCCTCAAAACGTCAATGCCCTGAGAATTGGAAAGACCGACCACTCGGCCTCGCTGATTCGCGAGCATGCGACCGCCCAGGCGTTCCAGGCGGGCCGCGCCAAAGATTTATCGCTTCAAATAAATGACATTGTCGTGCCAATGGCGTCGGAATATTTGGCGAAAATTACCGATGAATTGGTACAGAACGCGTTTAAGTTTTCTGACCGTGGCACGCCCGTACGGGTTGGGTTCACTGAATCGTTTAATTCGATCGTGCTTTCAATCAGCGACTCGGGCCGTGGGTTTTCCACGGAACAAATCGCGAGAGTTGGCGCGTATATGCAATTTGAACGCAAAATGAACGAGCAGCAGGGGCTCGGCCTGGGCCTGACCATCGCCAAACGGCTCGTTGAATTGCACGGTGGCGCCATTTCGATCGAAGGGAGGAAGGGGGAGGGGGCGACTATTTTGGCAAAGTTGCCGAAGGCGAAGGGATAGGAAATGGAAGATAGAAAATGGGGATCGTCGCGGATTGCTGGATTAGTGGATTAGCGCGCGCGTGCGGAAGCTCCAAATCCCAACACGCAATCACCGGAGAATACTCAAGAGCCGGATACCCAAATTTGGATGTTCTGAATTGGCGCTTCTATGGAGCTTGGTCCCTGGATTTTGGAATTTCCGGCTGTGCCTTCGGCCGCATTGCGTGGACACCGAACTTCTCAATGCCAAAGGTGCCGCAGCCCTCGCTCAGAATATTCGGCAGCCAAAATGACAATGACGATCCCTGCGACTGGCGTCAGGTCAAGTTTCCCAATCCGCATTGGGAGCCATTTTAAAGGCCGCAACAGTGTATTTGCGGTGACGTCCGTATAGTTCCAGATCGGATGCCTTCCGAAATAGATATAATTATTTAACAGATGCAGCACGAGGAGCGCGACGGCTGGATATTCCCAAATGAGGTAGCCTTGCGCGCCGATGATTAGGGCTTCTTCGGTCCGCGCCGCCGGCGCGACCGGATGAGGCATGACATGCAGCCGGACCAGTCCCCAGGAGGCGGCCCACCAGCCGACGGCTGTGACCACGAGCGGCGATGCGAGTTTTACGGCCGTCGGCCAGTCGTCAATCCGGCCAAGCTGCATCCGAATAAAATCATGAACGGGTTTTGGACCTTTCAACAGTGACAGAAGCAGCAGGCAGGAGTAAAGGACACCCAGAGCCACTAAAAAGCTTAAAACGGAGAACAATAATGCCTGGCCAAATCCATCGCTCTTCATGAAAAATGCCGGCGAGATAACACCGAGGTTTAACGTGCCGGCCCAGCGAAGCGCTGAACCGATTTGCCAATAGAGGATGGCTCGACAAAAGAGAAGCGCTCCGAGAAACAGCGGCAAATTCCAACGACCGCCGCGAGAAGGCGCGGCCTGCCGCAGAGTACCAACAAGTGTGGCAGGTGTCCTTCTGCTGAGCGGGTCGATTGTGCCGGCACGCCAATTGAGCCACAGGAGAAGGCCGGCGATGTTCAGGATGAAGTCAACCCAACTCATTCATTGGGCGGGTCACATCATTTTTAAGAGCGTGTCCGCCATTTCGCTCGGTGTTGCCGCGACGCCTATGCCCGCGTCCTTGAACGCCGCGATCTTTGCCTCGGCCGTGCCTTTGCCGCCGCTGACAATAGCACCAGCATGGCCCATGCGGCGACCCGGTGGCGCCGTCGCGCCCGCGATGAATCCAGCTACGGGCTTGCGGCAATTGCTTTTAATCCATGCGGCGGCCTCTTCTTCCGCGGAGCCGCCAATTTCGCCAATCATAATCATCGCGTGCGTGTCGGGATCGTCATTGAATAATTTGATGACGTCCAGGTGCGACATTCCGGGGACAGGATCGCCGCCGATACCTACGCATGTGCTCTGACCAACCCCGCGTGACGTCAATTGCCAGACTGCCTCATACGTGAGCGTGCCACTGCGTGAGACGACGCCGACATGGCCTCTTTTATGAATGTATCCGGGAGCAATGCCGATTCGGCACCCACCGTGGGAATCTTTTCCGTCACCCGGTGTGACGATGCCGGGGCAATTCGGACCGATCAGGCGCGTGCGGGCATTGCCTGCCATGGCGCGCTTTACCTCAATCATATCGCGCGCCGGAATGCCCTCGGTAATGCAGACGACAACGTCAAGCCTGGCGTCCACCCCCTCTAGAATAGCATCCGCGGCAAAAGCCGCCGGAACAAATATGGCGCTGGCGGTCGCGCCGGTCTGCCGGACGGCGTCCGCGACGGTGTCAAAGATGGGAACACGTTTGCCGCCGTGTTCAAACGTCTGGCCCCCTTTACCGGGTGTGACGCCGGCGACGACGTGGGAGCCGTAGTCAATTGAGAGCTGCGCGTGCCTCGCTCCAAAACTGCCGGTGATGCCCTGGACAAGGATTTTGGTATCGGGTTTAACAAGAATAGACATTATTGTGCGGATTTTACTGTTTGGTTTTTTCTTTTATGGCGCAAAGCAATCTTACTGCTTCCAAATCTTTATCACGTCCAAGCGCTGTTTTTGAGGCAATCAAGGCGTTAAGATTTAACATTCGAAATTCGCCGTATGAAAATTTCGCAACAACGCTTTGCTTTAGAACCGCTTCGAAATCGCCCACAGCGGCGATTTCTCCCAAACAGTCAAGTTTTCCCAGGTCTGTTTGGAGACAAAGATTTCTGAAATTGGCAAATTGGTTGCGTGTCATTTCGAGAGGAACCTTGTTTGGAGTCATTCGATGGACGGGATTTAAATCACGCACGGCTGATTCGATCCTCCGGACGTTCTCCTCTTCAAATGGACAGCAGATATCCAAATCAAAAGTAGCAACCGGAGCACCGTGATAGACCACGGACACCCCGCCGACGACAACAAACCGAAGTCCACTGTCCCTGAGTCGAATGAGCAAAGCCTGGTCATTTTGCAGCATGTGAGCGGCCGGCTTCCTGAACTTCCAACAAGAAATCAATGACCTGCTGATGTTCGGCCAGCCTTTGTTCGGGAGTTAATTTCAACGAGGCTTCGACAAGTGACATATCGAATCCGGACTCGTGGGCCGCAATCCAGGCCGGGCCGGCGTCCGGTGGCATCGGATATTTGCCGTTTATCTGAGCCAGTGTTTCTTCGTCAATCACCAGGCCAGTTTACTGATGTAACGAAGAAATTTCAATACCTGCAAATTCTCAATGCTCGGGTTTGCGTTTATGGATCATGACCTGATTGCCGTCGGGATCAGGAAGGATAGCAAAGCGGCAAACCGGCGAGTCCATCGCTTCCATTGCAAACTTGACGCCTTTGGATTTGAGGCGGGATATTTCAGCATCCAAATCATCGACCTCAAACGCGACACAGGTCCCGTCGCTCGAAGGCTTCCAAACCTCGCCGTAGCAGCCAATAGCGAATGTTCCGCTATTCCCAAGATCGTATTCCACCCACATGCCGCCGGCAGATTCCTTTGTAGGCTTGAGCCCCAGGACGCCTTCATAGAATTCACGAGCCCGATTGATATCGGTCACGGGTGTACCCATAAATGCAATTTCTGTGATCATTGCCGAGAGCCTTCGGGAAGCAGTTTACGGGCCACAGCCTGCGGGCAAAGGAAAATACCACCTATACGATGGATAGGTTGTATAAGACTTACGGGATACTCGATTCAGGCGCTTTCGCCGACCTGGAAACGGACGAAACGGCGGATGGTAATTTCATCGCCGAGCTGTTGGCCAACCTGGGCGACGTGTTCCTTCACGCTTACTTCGGAATTGCGTTTGACGAATCCCTGGTCCATGAGGCAGTAGGTCTGATAAAACTTGTCCAGCACGCCCTGCAGGATTTTTTCCAGAGCCTGAGGGGGCTTGCCTTTGAAGCGGTCAGATTGGCTGGCAATTTCGCGTTCTTTTGCGATTACATCGGCAGGGACATGCTCGCGGGAAACGGCGTGAGGGTGCCCCGCGGCGATTTGCAGCGTGATATCCTTGACGAGTTGCTTGAACTCGTCTTTGGCAATGGTTTCAGCCTTGAGCGCACCCACTTCCACCAGGACTCCCACTTTGGCGCCGGTGTGAATATAGCCGGCAATCATACCATTGCCGACAACTTCCATTTTAGCGTGACGGGCGATTTTGATATTCTCGCGGATTTTTGCGACCATGGCCTGGCGCTCGGTCTCCAAATTTGGATTTACTTCGGTCGCGTATCGACGGGCAACTTCCTCGCAGAATGCCAGGAAAATTTCATTGCGCGCCACAAAATCCGTTTCGCTGTTGACTTCAACAAGCACGCCGAGCTTTCCGCCGGGCGCAATGTATTGGGCGATTGCGCCGTCTTTGGCTTCGCGGGCGGCCTTGACACTGGCCGTGGCCGCGCCTTTTTTGCGCAGATAGTCCACAGCCTTGTCCAAATCGCCTCCGGATTCAGTCAATGCTTTCTTGCAATCCATCATGCCTGCGCCGGTCATTTCGCGCAGCTTGCCAACTATTGCAGCTGTAATTTCCATTTTTGTGGTGATTCTTTGCGGTTAAGGATTCTATTCAACGAACGAGTCAACTGTTCGATGGGGCGGGCGAACTTTCCGGCGTGCTCGGGTCGTCTCCGGCAGCCGCTTCGACCTCCTCGACGGAATTAAATTTCTCGCCGTTGTCAGGCACGCGTGTGCGCTTCGCTTCAAATTCCGCGCCGGCCTGCGTAATGGTCTGGCCGATGGTGGCCATAATCATGCGCACCGAACGAATCGCGTCGTCGTTGGCGGCGATGGGATAATCGGCCAGGTCGGGGTCGCAGTTTGTGTCCACGAGGGCCACGATGGGAATTCTAAGTTTCCGGGCCTCGGCCACGGCGTTGTGCTCGCGCTTGATGTCCACGACAAACATTGCCGCGGGCAGCCTATCCATCGCGCGAATACCGTCGAAATACTTTTGCAGCCGTGCCGCTTCGCGGCGGATAACCGCCTGCTCCTGTTTAACGTAATTGGCCAACGAACCGTCGGCGTCCATCTTTTCGATGTCCTTGAGCCGTTTGATTGACGACTTGATCGTGTTGAAATTGGTCAATGTCCCGCCGAGCCAGCGCTCAACTACGTAATACTGTCCGCACTCCTTCGCGGTGTCCTTTACACATTGCTGCGCCTGCTTTTTGGTACCCACGAAAATAACCTTGCCGCCCTTGCGGACGGTCGTTGCCAGGAAATCGCACGCGGCTTCGAGCTGCGTGAGCGTCTTCGAGAGATCAATGATATGAATGCCATTTCGGGCGTCGAAGATGAATGGCTTCATCTTTGGGTTCCAGCGCTTCGTTTGGTGTCCAAAATGGACGCCCGAATCCAACAATTCTTTTACTCCAATGCTTATCACAATTTTCCTTTGGTTGAACCGCGCGAAATCATTTGATTTTGCGCAGCATCCCGCGGAACACGGGATTATATATTTGATGTTGTTGTGGCCGCTCCGTACTCACCCGAGTACGAAATCCAAGGCCGTTTGCCCCCGCGCCACTGAGCGAGGGGAACGACAATAATACTTGAAAAACGGCGGGTGGCAACTGGTATTTTCCACTACGCGGCCGTTGGGCTCTCGACAGATCAAGGGGTTGAAGCGCCGGCAGGAGCGGTCAAGGCCGCAACATTTAAAATAACTGGTGCTGCGATATTAGGTTTGTATCCTTTGTCCATGCGGGGGGCATCCACATAGAAGATCCCGCGGGTAGGCCAAAATGCGAGTTTCGATTTTTCCAATTTACGATCGGATTTTCAAGCTCTGGAGACGTCGGCGTTTTGGGCTCTTTGTTCGCGTTCTTTCTCCCGAGCGCAACCAGAGCCTCCTTGATGTCGGCGGGGACCCCGGTTTTTGGGCACAATACCCGCCGATTCTGGGCCGAATTGATACGTTGGATCTTTATCTCCGTGATCGGGATAAAAATCGATTTCCCGAGCATTCTATTCAAGTGCTGGTTGGGAACGGATGCGCGCTTCAGTTTGCCGACCAAAGCTATGTCGCTTTCTCCTCGACTAATCGCATGTGCCTCAAAATCATTGGCGCGTGCCAATTTGCGTGATTTTTAATCCGGCCGCTCGCGGGAACAAAGCGCGGAATTTCCGGCGTTACCTTGACGAGATGAGCGGCCGCGCCGCGTTTAAGGCCACAACGGCCCCGGGCGACGCCCGGCGCCTGGCGGCCGAAGCCGTCGGTGACGGATTTGGCACTATCGCAGCGGCAGGCGGGGACGGCACGGTGAACGAGGTACTCAACGGCATCGGAGATGCCAACGGATTCGGACGGACCCGGTTCGGGGTATTGCCGCTCGGCACGGTGAATGTGTTTGCCCGGGACTTGAAAATTCCCTTGAAGCTGGAATATGCCTGGGAAGTATTACGACGCGGACGCGAGCGGATTCTGGACTTGCCGCAGGTTGAGTTTTCGCAGAATGGAGGAGTCAAAAAACAGTTTTTCGTCCAACTGGCGGGCGCGGGACTGGATGCGCGGGCGATCGAACTGGTGAGCTGGCAGCAAAAGAAAAAAATCGGTCCATTGGCATATGTGGTAGCGGGGCTGAAGGCATTGCGTGAAAAAAAACCGACAATTCATGCGGTTAAGAATTCAGATGGGGCGAATTCCTCATTTAACGGCGAATTGATTTTGATTGGAAACGGAAGACTGTACGGTGGAGAATTCCAAATTTTTCCACAGGCAGACTTCAATGATGGCCTTTTGGACGTATGTGTCATTCCGCGTACTAATTTTGCGACGCTGCTGCGTTGCGGGCCGGGTTTGCTTCTGCGTTTGAGATTGTCGGAAGGCACGGTGAAACGGTTTCGAGCGGCCAGTTTTGAACTATCCGGCGAGGCGGACGCGGCGTTTCAATTGGATGGCGAGGGGATTGGAAAGTTGCCGGCAAAGTTTTCGATCGCCGGGGAAAAATTGCGCGTGATTGCCTGAAGGTTGAAGCGGCCTCAGATCTTCTAACGCCCAGCGTCCAGGCATGGTTTCCGAAGATCCAGGTTCCAGGCACCAACTGCCAGAGAATCTCGAAGACCCAAAACTCCCATACTGCGGCTTGGAACTTGAACATCCTCCGGATGTTGGTCTTTTGAATTTGGATTTTTAATGCGCCGGCAGTGCCAACCGAAAGAAGATGTTGGTCGCCGCCGGGATTGTGACCAGAGTGAGGTCATTTGTAAGAATGGGTCCATTCGTGACATCAATCCAATTGGACGTGCTCAAATCCGTGTTCTGTTGCAGCATGAATCCGGGCGTAGCATCGGGCCAGAACACAAGGAGGTTGCCCGCGCTCGATTGGATGGCGGCAGTTGGGAGGCTGTTGAACGAAAAATTGCTGATCGTCTGGATTGATGTTGAACCTCCGTCGGCGCCCGTAAATCCAACCCATGCTGCGTTTGTGCCAAGAAGCTGCGTTAAATCGCCCACTGTTAGATTAGTGCCGAACGATGCGTTCGCGACGGCGTCTCTGAACGTCAATGCCATCTGGCCGTTGGCATAGTTGACCGTGACGTTGATGGGATCGCCGCCGGCTACATTGACGTTGCCTGGCGAATGATAGTTGCCGTTGGCCCCGGAAGCGCCCGTAAGGCCGTTAGTCAGTACAGTGTAACCCACGGTTTGGCCATTGCCGCTGTAGAGATTGAACTCAAGTTCGAGGCTTGGCGTAATGCCAAGCACGCCGAGGCCACCACCGCCGCCGCCACTGGCAGCGGGACCGCCATGATCGTTTTGGATGCAGAATGACGCGCCGTCCGCGGCGCGGTTACCGCCGGCCTGATACGTGAACGCAGCCTGAAATGCCCCAATGTATTGCGGCGTGTTGAAGAACACGCTTTGGGCTTCGCTGCCGCTGCCGTCGGTGAGCGTCACTCCGTTTCCGCCAAATGTTGGCGTGGCATAGGGCAGGAAGCCTGTGTTTTGGTTGATCGTCCAATCCAAACCGTTTCCGTTAAAACCGACGGGTTGATTGCCGAAGGTAATCACAGCAACGCTACTGGTGACGAAACCGTAGGAATTTGTAATAACGGCCTGATAATTCCCGGCATCGGACGTTTGAGCGTTTAACCTTGTATAACGGCTGGCGGTTGCGCCTGGGATATTGGTGCCGTTCATTTGCCATTGATAGCTAAACGGACCAGTGCCGGAGGCAATGACGCTGAATGTGACATTAGCGCCGACGACTGCCCGCTGGCTGACGGGTTGTTGCGCAACATACGGAGAAGCGCCGGGCTGTCCGAGTCCGGCGGATTCACGATAAAGCAGGAACAATTGGTCTGGCCGAACGACGACATAGTTTGAGTTCAAGGAACTGGCGAATGTTTGGCAATCCGGTGGATGGATTGTCCAACCGTCACCCTCAATTGAAATAAACATCGGCGAAGAACCATTCCAGCTTGATGCTGTGTTAGTGACGACGTTAACAAGGTTGGACGCTGCGAAGAAGGCACTTGCGTTGGTCGAGATATAATTTCCGCCCGATGGAAATCCTGCAAACGGCACGCCGCTGTAATTCTTCATGTAGTAGCCGTTCTGGTAATCATCCACACCAAGGAGTGTTGGACAATTCGTAGCATACGTATTTCCGGTACCGCTGGAGACGGTCAGCCAGACGGTCGCAGTGCGGATGCCTGTGCGCTGGAGGTAATGATTGGACGCTTTTGTATAGGACGTGACATTGCCCGCGCTCCAGTAATTGATGCGCGTGTAACCTGCGCCCGAGGGACCGGCCACGAGGCAATCATTTGTAGTGGCCGTGCTCCAGAAATAGTTGAGCATTTCCGGATCGAAATCAGCCAGCAATGGCTGGACTGTCCAGCCGATGGGCACTTTTCCTCGCGCGGAACTTTGCCAGTTTTGATACATGGTATGTTGCATGTATTGTACGTTGTCGCCGTCGCTCAGTGTGATGGAAACGTAAATCTTGTTTTGGAGCGGCGGCGCGGGCGGAATGGCCGGTACGGAAATATTCGTCGTGACGCCGCCGTAGACCGTTCCGTTATCGAATAGATCGCTGGCCATCACGGGGATTCCGTAATTGGCGATCCACTGTAAATCGCCGCTTTCGTTGGGCCACCAACCGATATAAACGCCATCCACAGCCGTCATCCCAGACATGAACAGTCCCAGTGTCGAAGCATCGGCGGCTGCGGTTGGGTCCAGCCAGACTACCGCGCATTTTGTCGCCACCAGGTAATCGCGCAGATACCAGAAGTTGTTGGTTTGCAAACCGCCCATGAGGCGGTGAGTGCATTGGGACCAATAGTTGGTGTAAAGGTATCCGTACACCTGGTACTTGGTGGTGAACATGCCGCGCAAATCATCTTTAACAGGCAAATTATAAGGAGCATTGGTGAGCGTGGGCACAAGGTCCCCGTCGCAGACTAATTCATTTTTGACGCCGGCGATGGTCGTTGCCAGGTTGAGCGTGTCCCATTGATTCGTGTCGTAAACGACCAGTCCTGTGAGGTTGGTTGCAAATTGCGTAATCGCGGTAAAGCCACTATACGTCACATGGGGCAGGCTATGGATATTCATCCAGGTGAATTCGCCCTCCGACGCGGCGCTAACGCAAGCCAATCGCGGCTGCGTTCGGTTTACAATCCCTTCCAGCGAAGAAAATAAGACTTGCTCGTCCTGTGGAAGCCCATCCACGTCAATGCACTCAATGGACCCGGTCGGTGTTGAAAATGTTGGCAGGAACTGGCTCGTCGGCCAATACAGGCCGGTTGCACCGGTGGACCGGGCGCCCCATATGAGCAATAGGACGGGAATGAAACCGACGAAAAGCTTTCTAAACTGCATTAACAATTTTACTATGGCAATCGCAGTCGCACAAACGAAATTACAAACTCCATCGGTCGCGCCAGGGAATCTTAAATGTCCCGCCCGATTGCATGGTGAATGGCAACCAGACGTATCGGGAATCGGGGAGGTTTTCGGGGTTCCATCTATCGGCCATGAAAATGAACTCGTTCGCACGGCCCGGTGCGGGAAGGACAAACGTGCTTTGCGAATCAAACGTTTTGTCGGCGCCTGGACCGGCGCAGGGATTGCCAAACGTCCGCCACGGCCCCAGGATGTTGTCGGCTGACGAATAATTCGCCGCGTTGGGCGCCCATCCCGTGCACGCGGAGGTAATCAGGAAATACTTTCTATGCCATTTGAACGGCGCGGGCCCTTCGCGCATTCGCCGGGTCAGGATCCGCGCCCATGTTTTATTTTCCACTGCGGGCGTTTCCGAGCCCGTGAAGTCATCGTTCAACCGCACCACGTACATCGTCCAATTACCTGCAGACGAGTAGAACACATATGCCTTGCCATCGTCGTCTACAAAAAGATTCATATCACGGAACGTGCCGCCGTAAATATTTTGTGCGGCGGGGTCGGTAGCTGAAAAATCGTTTGTGTCGGCTATCGGCCTAATTGCCCTTATAAAAGTAAACGGGCCAATTGGGGTGTCGCTGATGGCAATTCCCGCCCGCGAGAACTGGTAACGGTCCTGGTCCAGATGCATCCACATGACAAATTTTTTTGTCGCCGGGTTATAGATGACCTTAGGCCGTTCAACGAATGGGCGATGGCCGTTGGCTTTTGGCAAATTACGGCGCCAAAGCGCGACGCCCTCCCGTTTCCAATGCGTGAGATTCGTCGAGGAATAGCAGGCGACGGCGCTGTAAATGTCAGGTGTCCGGTCCTCGCCGAACCAATAATAAACGTTTCGATAGAGAAGCATGCCTCCGCCATGTGCTTGAATGGGGTTGCCATTAACGTCGCGCCATGTTTTGCCTGGAGAAAATTGGGCGATTGCGCGCTGGGTAACGAAAAAGCAAAGAACCAGTGGAATTGCGCATCGAAGCCAAACGTCTTCGATATGGCGATTGCGATTATTGTGTGATTTGCGCGTAGCGCAAGTATGGCGTTTTGTCATGGACGATCTCAATTGCCCGAAAGAGTAATCCTTTTGCATTGAACCGCTCAAGCGATTCAACGTCAGCCCCGTTAAAACGTTTCATTTGGGTTCGCCGCCAGCCAATTTGAGAGTCCGAGAAGCGGCTGAGGAAGAAGCGTTTGCGCTTTTGAAATATTCAACGATGCGTCCAAGGCGCGGGGCGGGCCGGGGAAGTTCTTCGCCAGGCCAGGCTCAATGACCGCCTTAATTTGCGGCCGCCATCGGAGCAGAAGTTGCGCGATTTGATAGCGCGACAATTTTTCCGCGCCCGCCACATGTATGATTCCGGCACACTTCTGCTCCACTAATTGCCAGACGGCGCGGGCCGTCTCGCCGGCAAAAATGGGACAGCGAAATTCATCCGTGAACAGCTTCATTACCCGTTGTGACTGAAGGACCTGCCATAATTGTTCATTAAAGCCTCGGTTGCCGGCGGCCGAAATGCCGCCGTTGATCGAGGTGCGTAAAACCAGATGCCTGGCATTTTTCAGGACGATTTGCTCAGCCACAGCTTTCGATTCACCATAGATGTGCAACGGATTCGGAAGGTCATCCTCGTTGTAATTTCCCTTGCGCCCGTCAAACACCAGATCGGATGAAAAAAAGACAAATTGAATGCCCGAGGCCAGTCCGGCCAGAAACTGTGTGAGCTCAACATTCAGCCTTTGGGCGAGGGCCGGATCCTTTTGCGCTTCCGCAACGGTGGAAACTGCGGCGCAATGAATGACTAATTCAGGCCGGTCCGTTTTGAATTCACGCTCGACGCTGCCAAAATCCAGAAGATCAAATTGCGCGCGCGTGAGTGCGCGCACGCGCCATTGCGATCCAAATTGCCGGGCAGCCTTTACGATATAGTTGCCGATTAAACCGTTTCCGCCTGTGACCCATGCTGCTTTCATTTTTTCGGGGCCGCCGCATTGTCAGCGGCGCGCGGCAGACGTCCGATCCACAATTCGGTAGCGGCATAATTCCACTGAAGTTCGAGAAGGTTTGGAGGGCTCGAACCCGGGGCGTGGATGATCATCCGATCCTGCGGACGCATCTTCTTCACCCATGGTTCAAGAGTCCGCGCGTCGCCAAAATTCCATTGATAATCGCGGAGAACTTTCAAATCTTCCGGGAGCATCCAACCGGATTCAAAGCCCAGGATATATTTCCAATCAGCTGTCGGGTTTTTGTAAAACGTGTCAAAGAACACATCCATGTCAGAATTGTAAATGATGCCGCCTGACTCCGGCAGCCAGCCCGCGAGTGTTGGATTGTCCTGAGCGAGGAATTCGGTGGTCAGGTTTTGTGTCCAACGGCCGTCGCGATCGCTGGTGAACCCCAAATAAACTGCTGCGGCGATGAACACGGTCATGAGGAGACGTTTTATAGAGTCGAAAGCAAGTCTTTCTCCCAGATGCTCCTGGAATTCCATTGCCACCCAAATAATGAACGCCGGGGTTCCATAGTCCCACCAAAAACGCTGCATTTTCAGCCCGAAGATCCATCCAATGACCAGCATGGCAAAAACTGGATTTGCCACGACGCGAGGGTTCCATTGGCCCGATACCCCCCGCCACAAAACCAAAAGAATAACGGCCAGCACGGCCTGCACCGAACCATCCGACGGATGCAATTCGGGTTCGAGTTGGCGGTTGACGACAAAGTCGCCGAAAACTCCGAACATATGGCGGACCGATTGAACCAAAAAGCCAATCGGGTGACCCGTCAGCGCACAGCCCAGGATGCTCCCGCCAATCCAACAAACGCCATAGGCCAGGGCCTCACGCCACCATCCCGCCAACAATATCGCCACTCCGGGCATTACCAGCATATACCAGGAGCCGTGAATCCATGCAGATGCCGCAACCAGGAGCGGAGTAAAAATGAAAGCCCAGGGCTGCCGGTTCTTTGCAGGCAACGACCAAAGAAAGAGAATCGTGATGACGACGGCGTCAGTCAGGATATATGGCCGCCCGCGGGCAAATCTCGTTGTGCAGGCGGGAATGAAGACTGCCGCGATGCACAAAGCGGCGAGCCAGGCCTCCGGACGGCGAAACCAGGGGGCGCCGCAGAACATCACCAGGAACATGAGCGAAACGACGGAAAAGACAACGAGAGACTCGGCATCGCCACCCCGCAAATCGTGGTCCCATTCAAGGATTTTCTGCCAACCAGGACTGGGATCAATCGGGAAACCGTCCCGCATTACCAGAATTTGTTGCCAGGATTTCCCGGATATGGTTTTAGCCGCATGCCGCAAGGCATCATCCATCGGCAAAAAACCGTAGCCGATAATTTTCAGCGGGATAAAGATGATGGCCGAAACAACAACGACCCAGACGGCCAACGGGATGTAACGATTCACTGGCGATGAAATTTACAATGTCTGCATACCGTGTAAATGATGAATTCCTGCCTTCAAATTTCCTTTTCTTCAACCAATTTGAAGGTATCTTGTTGCGCTCGATATTTGTTGTGGCCGGATCGTTGTGCGAATTTCCGCTTCAAGTTCCTGGAGCGTCGAAGCGACGCCGAGACGGGTTACCTCAACGTTTTAACGAATCACAATGGACGCAGCGCACATTAGAAATTTCTGCATTATTGCCCACATTGATCACGGCAAGACGACTCTCTCTGACCGTCTTCTACACCGCACCGGAACAATCGCTACCCGCGACATGGAAGACCAGCTGCTGGACGCCATGGATTTGGAGCGGGAGCGCGGCATCACGATTAAGGCTCATCCGGTTACCATGCTTTACAAGGCGCGCAACGGCGAAACGTATGAGCTGAATCTTATTGATACACCCGGCCACGTCGATTTTGCCTACGAGGTATCGCGCAGTTTGAGTGCCTGTGAAGGCGCATTGCTTATCGTGGACGCCGCCCAGGGCGTGGAAGCTCAAACCGTTGCGAATATGCACCTGGCAATGAAGCAAAATCTCGAAATCATCCCCGTCATCAATAAAATTGACCTGCCGCACGCAAATGTACCCCAAACTTTACAGCAGCTCGAAGACATCCTGACGATCGAATCGTCCCTGGCCATACCTGCCAGCGCAAAAATGGGCATCGGTATTGATGACATTCTCGAAGCCATCGTGGAGCGCATTCCGCCGCCCAAACCGACAGGGCAGGGGAGTCTGCAAGCCCTGGCGTTCGATTCATTCTTCGATACCTATAAGGGAGTCGTGACCCACGTGCGCGTCTTTAACGGCGAATTAAAGCCGGGACAGCATGTGAAGCTCCTGCACTCTGGAAAAAATGTCGAGGTCAAGGAAGTTGGCAGCTTCAACCCAAAACCTTACATTCGCGAAAAGCTCGAAGTGGGCGAAACCGGCTATTTCACCGCAAATATCAAGACAGCGCAGGAGGTGAAAATGGGCGATACCATTACTGATTCCCGAAACCCCGCGCCGGTCTTATCTGGCTTCAAAGAAATTCATCCGATGGTTTTCAGTGGCATTTATCCGATCAATACCGCTGACTACGAGCACTTGAAGGCGTCCATGGCCAAATTGCAGCTAAACGATTCGGCGTTTGTCTATCAGGCTGAGACGTCGGTCGCTCTTGGCTTTGGTTTCCGTTGCGGTTTTCTGGGCCTCCTTCACATGGAAATCGTCCAGGAACGCCTGCGTCGTGAATACAACATGGACATCATCGCCACCTATCCGAGCGTGGTCTATAAAGTCACCATGACGGATGGCACGGAGAAGGAAATAGATAATCCTGCGTTTTTACCGGAAGTCACTTTCATCGAGAAAATCGCCGAACCCATGGTCAAGGCGTTCGTCATTTGCCCAAACGAAAACATCGGCGATATGATGGCGCTCATTTCTGAAAAGCGCGGAAACGTGGACCATACTGAGACGCTGGACGCCAAACGCGTGATGCTGACTTCCTTGATTCCATTGAACGAAATTCTGATAGATTTCCATGACCGCATCAAAAGCCTCACTCGCGGTTACGGTTCAATGGATTACGAGCAGGCCGATTACATGGAGAGCGACATGGTCAAATTAGACATGCTGGTGAATACCGAGCCCATGGATGCGTTTTCGTGCATCGTCCATCGGAGCAAGGCAGAGGGCAGGGGACGCGTGCTGGCGGAAAAGCTCAAGGAAGTCATCCCGCGCCAGCAGTTTGCCGTGAAAATTCAGGCCGCTATCGGCGGCAAAATTATCGCCTCGGAAACCGTCAGCGCCTTCCGCAAAGATGTCACCGCTAAATGTTACGGCGGCGACATCACCCGAAAACGCAAACTGCTGGAAAAGCAAAAGGAAGGCAAAAAGCGCATGAAATCCATCGGCAATGTCAATATCCCGCAGGAAGCATTCATCGAAGTATTGAAAGCATAAACAGTGTCAGGAGGCGTAGTTAAACTCCTTCAGAAAACGCTCCAGGCCCGGCATATAGGGTTCGAGGTATTTCTCGTAATTTTTCCATCGGCCGACTGCCGTGTGGTAAAGCGGCCTGCGCACCTCCGCAATGGATGGTGAATTAACGCGTTTTGTCCGCGCATGCTCAAAGAACTTGAGAACCTTTTCCTCAAAGGCCAGTCCGAGAAACTCGAGTACCGACCGGGCTGCGGCCGGAAGATCGTTTACCATCTCCTCGTAGCGGACATACATCCATTGATTACGCATCCGCGGCAGCATTTCCAGCCAGAAGCTCATCACGCTGGCATACTGATTCACGGTCTCATCGAGAGTCAAATAGGCCGAACTGGCCGGCGTGAGCCTTAGGGCCTGCATAAAACAACTCACGACCACGTCGCGCGGATCACGCAATGCAATCAGGAATTTGGTTTCCGGAAAAACTCGCAACAGAACAGGGACCATTAAATTAATGCCAGGATTCTTATCCACCAGCAGGCGGCTGCCGACCGCTTTGCCCAGCAGCATTTCCGCACACCGAAAATAGTTCTCACGCAATTGGCAACACACGCTTTGCGGAGCCGAATCAAGAATCTGAAAAATTCCGGTTCCTGGTGGAAAATCCCGCGTCAACGGCCGATATATCTCGTCATGGATCAGGTCGGTTTCTTCAATGCTAACCACGTCACTGTGAGCATCGAGCACCTGCTCAAGGAGCGTGGTCCCGGAGCGTGGATGGCCGGTGAGCAGAGACGTGCGCCGGGGTGGCTGGAGTTTGACGGCATCAGCGCGCCAGCGTTCCACGACGGCCGCCGTGATGGTTTGCGGCATTTCCTTGTTAAGGTTTTGCATCCGTTGCCGTTGGGCGGCCAATGCCATAGTCTGGGGCCGCTGAACGGCTTTTCCTTCCAACAAAGCCGTCATGGCCTCATTGTATTGGCCCGCGCCATCGAGAATGCCGGCCAGGTCGTATGCGGCCCGTACACGAACCAAAGCATCGGCAGCGGAGTTCATCATCAGGTCGCGAAACAGGGATTCCGCCTCGTTAATCAGGCCACGTTTGCGCTTGAGCACTGCTTCTCTAAGCAATATGCACGGATCCTTCCGATCCATCCGCCCCGCGCGCTCAACAATTTCAGCCGCCTCATCAATCCGATCGTCCAGGAGGTATATATCCGCCAAAGAGATGAGCGCGCCGATCGAGGCGCCCTTTTTCCGGCTGGCGCGCTCAAGGTAGCCCATCATGAAATCGAGATTTTTGAAAGCTGAACAAATCCGCGCCGCTTCCTCGAGCATTTGAACGTGACCTTGCGAGACCTGCAACGCCTTCTCAATACAGCGACCGAGGGC
>DASYYL010000206.1:0-27764 GCA_035933915.1 Verrucomicrobiia bacterium | reverse complement strand
TCCCGAAAGCTTTCGGGGTTACATGGCTGACACTCAACGAGTTACGGTGTTACACACTTTGTTACACGCTGTTACATTTTATAACGTGTTGCATACAAATTGTTTGCGGTGTTGCGTTAACGATTGCGTGGGGCGTGTGCGAGGATTGATAGTAGTGTGTTGACGGATGTGTTTGTTCCGACAGAATCGGTTTCAACGCACCGACAAGCTAAGTTCCAAAAAGTTCTCAAAGGTTCTGAATGTCCTGTTGAACATGCCTCGGGCGTATGAGCAGATGGGATTAGGAATAAAGATCGAAAATGAGGAACACAGGAAAACAGAAGTTTACCGACACCCCCCATCGCTCAGAAGCTGCGTATGGCAGAGCGTCACGCCCCGGGGATGGGGGCTTCCACTCGCAGCTGAGACGGGCTGGGCTACGGCCAAGCGACGCTTTGCCGCTATTCTCTGACCGCTTCAACGCTTCAACCTTTTATGGCAAGTGGCGACCTGCCGTGGCGTAGCTTCTTAGCGAAGGAGGGCGCCACAGGCGCGTGTTTCTCCCTCCCAACTTCCATCTTTCATTCCCAGAATTGGAGAACGAGGACGATTCCCCTTTTTCCCAGGTCAACGATTCAGCGTGTTGTTCAACGGAACTGGCGTTCCCCAGGGCGTTTGGGCCTGAGTCCAGGGCGGGGGTTTTGGCCCCCACGATGGAGTAGCAGCCGGCTGGCTTAATTGGCCGTTTTGGGGCCGAGCTGACGGCAATGCCGGTAATTTGGGGAGAGTGCCCAGAGTCTCCACTGGGCGAGGAGTAAAAGGCGACTGTGACGTCCAGTCTGAACTCGATGAGCCGGGCAGGGTAAAACTGCTGCGGACCGGTTCCGTTGCAGGGGCGGAAGGCGTGATTACGTCGCTGGTCAACTGCGAGAGCCATGATGATTGCTGCCCTGCCGATTGTGATTGTGATTGCGGTTGACCGAATATTATGTCGGCATTGCCGGAGCCGGAGGTGTGATTGCCAAATACATCGTCACGCCGCGCGGTATCAAAAAATCGGTCGAAAAGACCCGAAGCCTTTTCGGTTGTGTTGGACGATTGCATGCCTTTTTCGGTGTCGCCGGTCCAGGAATTTCCCCAGGCGGGTTCACCGAATATAGCGGTTGAATCGGAAGCAAGATTGTTGGTTGCGGCATTTTGGATTTGGGATTGCGCCGGTTTTTTTTGAGGCTGGGCGGGTTTTTCGGCCAAGCCGAAAATCTTTTCCGGGGTCGGCACATCCATAATTTGCGCCGGGGTCAACAGGCCCATTTGCTTGCGGAAATCCGTTGGGTCCAGGAAATCGTTGCGGTTTTGGACATTGTTCTGCTGCAGCGCCGTGGGAGGCGGCAGAATCATCGGTGGAGCCGGAACGGAGAATTGAGCGCTTGCTTCGCCCGCAGGCAAATTGGGCGTCTCCTGCGGTTCGGGAGCCCGGGCCATGGGAAGTGGCGCGTTGGACGTGACCTGTCCGTCTGGCGACGAAAATAAAATGCGCTGCCCGCCGCCCGTGGATTGCGCCTTTGCCGCGGGGTAAAGGCCAAACACAAGGCAGACAAGCAACAGGGCCTGGAGGTCTGCGAGCCGGAAACTCATTTCGAGTATGACAAAATAGCGCCGGAAACGTTCGACGTCAAGGTTCCTGCAGAACAGGCAGAACATTGGCGTTCGAAAGGCTCTGCCCCTGGCCCTCTCCCCAAGGAGAGGGAGAATAGTTGCCAGATGCCTTGAAACGGCGAACGATTGCAGCGGTTCATGGTCGTGTATCCCAATGAGGATTCATAACGGTAACTGGTTGACATAAGTACAGTGATTCACTATAAAACCGGCGACCACTGAATTTTAACCCTGAATTTATATGGCGAAAACCTTTCGCGTCGGGTTGATTGGCTACCGTTTTATGGGACGGGCTCATTCCAATGCCTGGCGGCAGGCCCCAAAATTTTTCCCGCTCAAGGGCAATGTTGAGCTTCATACGCTTTGCGGGCGCAACGCCGCAAACGTTCATGCCGCCCGCGTCCAACTGGGCTGGCAGCATTCCACAACTGACTGGCGGGAAATTGTCGAATCGCCGCTCATTGATATCGTGGACATTTCGACACCCACGGATTCGCACGCCGAAATCGCAATAGCCGCGCTGAAGAACGGGAAGCACGTCCTGTGTGAAAAACCGCTCGGCCTGAATCTGAAGCAGTGCGAACAGATGTTTGCCGCGGCCCGGAAGGCGGGCACGGTCCACATGGTTTGCCACAATTACCGCCGCATTCCGGCGATGGCCCTGGCCAAAAGAATGGTTTCCGAGGGCGCGTTGGGCCGGCTTTATCATTTCCGGGCGCGCTATGCCCAGGACCGCCTTGCCGACCCGGAATTTCCGGTGGACTGGCGTTTGCAAAAGGCAACCAGCGGCAGCGGCGTCCATAGCGATATCAACTCGCATATCATCGACCTGGCGCGTTACCTGGTGGGCGAATTCACGGAAGTCTGCGGCCTGGTCCACACTTTCATCCCGGAGCGCCCGCTGGCCAACCCGCCGGTCAAGGGTGTCCGGAAAATGGGCAAGGTGGATGTGCCGGATTCGGCGGCTTTCCTGGGCTGGATCGACGGCAAAATCCTCGCCAATCTTGAAGCGACGCGCTACGCCAGCGGCCGCAAAAATCATATCGAAATTGAAATCAATGGCGATCGCGGCTCGCTCTATTTCGATTTCGAAGACATGAATAAATTGAAGTTTTATAATGCCGACGACCCGAAAGACCGCCGGGGATTTCGGGAGATCATTGTCACGGAACGCGACGGGGTGCAACCGTACGTGAGCCATTGGTGGCCGCCGGGGCACGGGATTGGTTACGAGCACACGTTCGTTCACGCCGTTACGGACTTCGTGAACGCCTGCGCGGAGGGCAAAGCCGTCCAACCCAGTTTCGAAGATGGACTGAAAAATCAGCGGGTGTTAACCGCCGTCGAGGAATCCTCGCAGAGGGGAAAATGGGTGAAGCTGTGACGGGTGCAAGGCGTTTAGCAGAGCCCCGGCCGCCTGCCCACCGTAGCTTGCTCTGCCCGCAATTCCCGTCGAGGCGCAACAGAAGGGAAGGCGGGTGAGGGAGTGGGTTGATTTCCGCTTGCTCACGCGCGCGGCTCTGTTAACGCAGGCCACCGTCTTGCCTGAAAGTTAAATTTTTGTTATTGAAAAGCGGTGCCCGACCCAAGTCTGCTCATTCTGATCCCGGCTTATAATGAAGAGCGCCGCATCGAAACACCGCTGCGCGAGTACGGCGATTTTTTTGCCAGGAATTATTCGGGCCCGTTTGAACTGATTGTCGTGCTCAACGGTTGTACGGACAATACCCTGGCCGTGGTTCAAAAAGTGGCCGCTGAATTTCCCGCCATTCGCGCGGTGGAATTCAAAGAACCCATCGGGAAAGGCGGCGCGCTGATCGAAGGATTGAAGCTGGCAAAACATTCGGAATTGGTGGGTTATGTGGACGCCGACGGCGCCACGCCGCCGAGGGCATTTTTGGATTTGGTCAGAAAGATTGACATGGGCGACTGCATTATCGGTTCGCGGTGGCTCCCGGGCGCAGTCATTCACCAGTTGCAAGAGAGCCAACGCCGATTTGCCAGCCGAGTGTTTCACAAAATTGTGCAGGCGTTATTTTGGATGAATATCCGGGACACGCAGTGCGGCGCAAAGGTCATGAAAACCGAGGCCGTCGAAGAAATTCATGATCGCCTGTCCATTGCCGACCTGGCATTCGACATTAACCTGCTCTATTCGCTGAAACGCGCGGGGTTCAAAATTGTCGAGGTGCCCACAGAATGGACCGACAAAGCCGGTTCAAAAGTGGCATTGGGTCGCTCGTCGTTGACGATGTTTTTATCAGTCCTCCGGGTGTGGTTGATTTACTCACCATTTTACAAATGGCTGCGTCCCTTACGGCCTCTGGAGGGATGGGTATATAAAAAGCTGCGCCAGCCCCGGCCTCTTTCGACGCGTAATCGCAGGCCGTCCGAAGACTGACCGTAAGGAATCTGTGAACCAGTGACTGCCGGAGGTGTTGCGGTTATTTTTGCTGGCCGGCTGCTTTTCCCTCTCCGCTCTCATCGGATGAGAGGGGAGAGGGAAAGGGTGAAGCGAGGGTTTCCCAGGGTGACCCTCAAATCATTTATCCACAAATTCGCCTATTCACCAATCGTTTTGATCCCTCTTTGCCACAAGTCAAAGTGGAAGAGCGCCACCACCACCAGCGAATGCCCGATCTTTTCGCCGGCAACCAGTTTGGGAACATCTGAAACGGGCACGAGCGTCGTTACCAGGTCTTCTCCCTGGTCAAATTCCACCGGATGCATTAGCCGGCAATTCTCAATCAAGACGGTATAGCAAATATTGTTCAATATCGCCGGGTTTGCCTGGATGCGTCCGAGGATGCGCGCGCTTTCGCCTTCGTAGCCTGTTTCTTCCCGCAATTCCCGCACGGCGGTTGCCACCGGATCGGCTTCACCCGGATCCATCATTCCGCCTGGAATTTCCAGTTCCACCCTGCCTGAGCCGAACCGATATTGTTCGACCATGACGAGTTGCCGGTCCGGAGTGAGGGCGACGACATTGACCCAATGAACACTTTCGAGGACGAAAAAGTCGTGTTCTTTCTCCGTGCGCGGCGAAATGTAAGTATCCGACCGCAGCTTAAAAATGCGGAAATCGCCCAATTGTTTCGTGCCAATTTTTTTCCACGGACGGCTCATTTCAATGCGGCAAAGCTTAGATTGTTTGTAACCGTTTCAAAAGGGATTTTTGATCTGGCGGCGGTCGAACGATTTCCAAATAGAAGTGTCGTCCTGACGCTGTCCCCTCTGCGCTCTCATCGGATGGGAGGGGAGAGGGTCAGGGTGGGCACATTCATCCAGCAATCCACTAATCCGGCCTTTTTCCGTTCGCGGCCCATCCCTGCCGCATCAAGGCCAGCAAATGCTGTATCGCCTCGTCGTAGGAACGGCCCTTGATCTCTATCAATTGTTTGGCGCGCTTGTCCAATTGCATGGCCATCTCGGTGGATTTTCCCGCCGGACATCCCATCGCCACAAGGGCTTTGGCCAATTCAGCAATTTCCATAGAGGTAAAATACATAGTTTCGCCTGTTTGAGCATTATATTTGTCCGATGGCGTGTGTTGGTCCAATCCAGGGCGCATCCCAAGATTTGTGAATGCAAAACTCAGACGACGCCGCTCCTGACGGAGCTTGGGAATCTTTTTGTTCGGTTTTCTACAAGTACGCCAGCCCTACGGGCTTTACGCCGAACGTCAAACCGCGGTGAGTCGGTGGCTGCTGCGAAGCCAGTAGGGCTGGCTTATTTGTAGAATTCGCGTCCGAAAATCAATAATGAGCTCCGTTCAGGAGCGGTGTCGTCAGTTATCCTCGGCCCCGCCAGTGTCTTTTAATTTGACGCGAGGCGGGCATCCTAAAATCTAAAATAATCCATTGACTTTGGGCGTTTGCCTGATAATATTTCGCCCCTTTATTTAATGAAAACGCATTTGCCGAAAGTGAACATGAACGAGCGCAAGTGGCATGTGATTGATGCCGACGGCGCCGTCCTGGGCCGGTTGGCCGCCCAGGTAGCGGATATTTTACGCGGTAAAAACAAACCCGTCTATACCCCGCACCTGGATGCCGGGGATTTTGTGATCGTCATTAACGCCGAGAAAGTCCGCGTTACCGGCAAAAAGGAAACCGACAAGGAATATATGACCTATTCCGGATGGAAGGGCGGCGAGAAATACGCGACGGTGGAACAAGTCCGCGCCCGGCATCCTGAATTGCTGATTGAACGGGCCGTAAAGGGCATGATCCCCAAAAATCGCCTCGGCCGGGTGTTGCTGACCAAACTGAAAGTGTTCAAAGGCCCCAAACATACCCACGCAGCCCAAAAGCCCGAAGCGCTTAAAGCAGCGGCATAATCATTTTTATCAACCAAACTCACAAGATGGCAGCAAAAGCAACCAACGATTTCATCGGTACCGGCCGGCGCAAAACTTCCATTGCGCGCGTTCGCCTCATGACCGGCAACGGCAAAATCACCGTCAATGGGCGCGCCTTTGACAACTATTTCCCGCTCGAAACCCTGCGCGCCACTGCGACTCAGCCGCTGGTTCTCACCGGCACGGCCGAAAAAGTGGACGCCAGCATTAACGTCACCGGCGGCGGCCCCAACGGCCAGGCCGGCGCCGTTCGCCACGGCATCGCCCGCGCGCTGCTCAAGTTTGACGCCAACCTGCGTCCCCAACTCAAAGCGGAAGGTCTGCTCACCCGCGATCCCCGCATGAAAGAGCGCAAGAAATACGGCCAGCCCGGTGCGCGAAAACGGTTCCAGTTCTCGAAACGTTAATTCTCCTGGAAATTTTTCAAAGCCCCGCTGGTCCGTCCGGCGGGGTTTTTTATTTTATGAAAGCATACGAAATAACTGAAGGCGACGTCGTCATTTCCGACGACAAGACGCGATTGGACGTTGCATGGATTCATGCCTTTTTGAGCGAACGCAGTTACTGGGCTCAGGCCGTGCCGGTTGAAATTGTCGAGCGTTCGATTCGGAACTCGCTCTGTTTTGGGATGTTCAAGGCGGGACGGCAAATCGGCTTTGCCCGGGTGGTGACGGATTTCACGACGTTCGCATGGCTGGCGGATGTGTTCATCGTCGAAGAAGTTCGCGGCGGCGGCTTTGGGAAAAAACTCGTGGCCGCTGTGGTCGGACATCCGGAGCTTCAGCAACTGCGGCGCTTTATGCTCGGTACACGAGACGCGCACAAGTTGTACGAACGATTCGGCTTTGCGCCACTGAAATTTCCTGAACGTTTTATGGAATTCGGACCGGTGAACAGTTACAAATGTTGTTAGAATCTATGAAGAACAAGAAAGTAGCGGTTGTCGGAGCGTCCGGTTATTCCGGCGAAGTATTGGTCCAACTGCTGTTGAACCATCCGCATGTGGAATTGGCAGCCGTGACGTCGCGCCAAAATACTGGCCTGACTTTGGCGCAGGTTTTCCCCAAATTCGCCGGCCATCCGAAGTCGAAGACGATTCGTTTTACGGAGCCCAATGCGGAAGTTGTCACTAAGAACGCCGACGTCGCTTTCCTCGCGCTGCCGCACGGCGTCGCCGCCGAATACGCCACGCCGTTTTTAAATGGCGGTTGCGTCGTCATTGATTTAAGCGCCGATTTCCGGCTTAAGAGCGCCGAGACCTACAAGGAATTTTACGCTCACGAGCATCCGGCGCCTGACCTGCTGAAAAAGTCCGTTTATGGCCTGACGGAAATCCATCGGGACCAGATTAGAAAGGCGCTGCTGATCGCCTCGCCGGGATGTTATCCCACGAGCATATTGTTGCCAGCGATTCCATTGGTTATAGCCGGACTGATCAAACCCTCCAGCATCATCGCCGATTCGTCCAGCGGTGTGAGCGGGGCGGGGCGCAAGGCGGAATTGGACTACCTGTTTTGCGAATGCAATGAGAGCATGCGGCCCTATGGCGTGCCTAAACATCGGCATTTGTCCGAGATCGAAGAGCAGCTTTCGCTCGCCGCCAAAAGCGAGGTCATCATCCAATTTACGCCGCATTTGGCGCCGATCAATCGAGGCATTTTAACGACGTTATATTGCGAGCCGGCCGAAAAGCTTTCGGAGGAAACTGTTTCATCCTGCTACAGAAAGTTTTACGCCAATGAACCGTTTGTTCGCCTGCTCGAAGGCAAAAATCTTCCGGATACAAAGAATGTCGTGGGCACAAACGCCATTGAAATTGCCTGGCGCGTGGACCCGCGGACCGGCCGGCTTATCGTCATGAGCGCGCTGGATAACCTCGTTAAAGGGGCCAGCGGACAAGCGGTGCAAAGCATGAACGTCGTTTGCGGATTTCCCGAGACGGCGGGACTCCTCTAAATTTTTATTTTGAATTCGGAATCACAGATAACGCCCGAATCAGGCGCGGCTGCCCAGGCGGCCAAACCCGGCGCGGAGCATTTGAACGAGCCGGTGCTCGCGTTCGCCCGCCGCGATTACACCACGCTGGCGAAGGACATGACCGTGGATCAGGCGCTTGCCGCGATCCGGAGCCGGGGGGTCGGCGAAAAAGTCATCTATTTCTATGTCGTGGATGACGCGCAACGGCTTGTGGGTGTCGTACCCACCCGCCGGCTGCTGGTCTCATCGCTCGATAAGAGGCTCGATGAATTTATGATCCGCAACGTGATTGCCGTCCCGCATACGGCGACCGTTTTGGACGCCTGCGAATTTTTCGCTTTGCACAAGTTTTTTGCGTTCCCGGTCATTGACCAGGAGCGGCACGTGATGGGCGTCGTGGATGTCAGTCTGTTCACCGATGAAGTCTTTGACATCGCCGAACGGGAACAAATGGAGGGCGTGTTTGAAGCCATCGGCTTTCGCGTCTCGCAGGTCCGCAACGCCTCGCCGTTGCGCGCGTTTCGCTACCGGTTTCCCTGGCTGCTCACGACCATTGTGAGCGGCACTTTTTGCGCCTTCCTGGCTGGCGCCTACAAGTTGACGCTCGCCAAAAGCCTTATCATAGCCTTTTTCCTGACAATGATTCTGGGGTTGGGCGAAAGCGTCAGCATCCAATCCATGACTGTGACCATCCAGGCGTTGCGCAACCGGAACCCGTCCCGGCACTGGTATTTTCTGACGTTGCAGCGCGAAATAATCACCGCTCTCCTGCTCGGCGCGGCTTGCGGCATATTGGCGGGCCTGATCGTTTTATTGTGGCAGCGTGACGAACCCGCCGCGTTCGTCATCGGCGTCAGCGTCGCCTTTTGCTTGTGCGCGGCGTGCGTGACCGGATTAAGCGTTCCCACGCTTTTGCACGCCCTCAAACTTGACCCCAAGATTGCCGCCGGGCCCATTACGCTGGCCCTGGCTGATATCTTCACGCTGTTGTTCTACTTCAGCATGGCAAAATATTTTTTGGTGAAATGAAAACGGCTTCGAAAAAAAGAAAAAGCACGGCAACCGCAAAATGGGACGCGGCCCAATACGCGGCCAATTCAACCGTCCAGCAATCCTGGGCGCGCGAATTAATCGCAAATCTCGGCCTGCGGGGCAATGAACACATCCTCGACGTGGGCTGCGGCGATGGCAAAGTCACCGCGGAAATTGCGCGCGCCGTTCCTAAAGGTTCGGCCACGGGGATTGACGCCTCCGCGGAAATGATTTCATTCGCCGAAAACGCGTTTCCGAAAAGCCGCAATCCGAACCTGGAGTTTCACGTCATGGACGCGCGGGAAATAAAATCCGCGCGGACATTCGATTTGGCATTTTCCAACGCCGCTTTGCACTGGGTGGATGATCACCAGCAATTCCTGGCCGGCGCTGCCGCTGTCCTAAGGCCCGGTGGCCGGCTCGTGGTATCCTGCGGCGGCAAAGGCAATGCGCAGGACGTCTTTGTGGCTTTGCGGCCGGAATTACGCGCCAAACAATGGCGCGAATATTTCAGGCAAATCCCCGAGCCCTATTTCTTTTACGCTCCGGACGAATACAAGAAATGGCTCGCAAAAGCCGGGTTCCATACCCGCAGCATCCGGCTCGCGCCAAAGGACGCGACCTATCCCGGCGCCGAAGGTTTCGCCGCCTGGCTTCGGACCACCTGGATACCCTACGTCCAGCGCGTCCCGGAACATCTTCGCGAAGAATTTATCGACGCGGTCACCCGCCGCTACCTCGCCAAACATCCCCCGGATACGGAAAACAAAATCCACGTCAAGATGGTCCGCCTGGAAATCGACGCCATAAAATCGTCTCCTTAGGAGCTGATCCCGCTCACGTCCCTGCCCACACTCAAATGTCGCGGAAGCCAACCATCCGTTGAGTTTCCACGCACCAGACTTTTAATCTCAGGCAGCGGAAAATTTCCATCGGATGTAGAGAGGTTGTCCTGGCCTGGCGCAATTCCGGGATGTCGCGGTAGACTTCGGGCAGACGGTAGAACGGCACTCGATGATTCAGATGATGGATGTGGTGATAGCCGATATTGCCGGTGAACCATGCCATGATCCGGTTTGTATTCAAAAAGCTGGACGATTCGAGCGCGGCGCCTTCAAAAGTCCAGCCTGCTTTGTCTTTGAGAATAACGCCGGGGAAATTATGCTGCGCATAAAAAAGGTACGAGCCAAGGGCGCCCGCAATCAAGAAGGGCACGAACATCGTCAGCACCAGTGCGATCCAGCCGAAATGAACGGTCAACCAGATGGCAAGCGTCACGTGCAGCAGGAAAGCCGGAATAGAATCAATATGCTTCCGCGGCGAATTGAAGAACGGGAGAATTACCATTCCAAAAAGAAAGACGGTGATGTAGCCGAACAAGATGGTTAAAGGATGGCGCATGAACAAATAGAGCAGCCGTTCGGCGGGGGGAGTTTGCCGGTATTGTTCGCGGGTCATGATTGGAAAAGAACCGATGTGAGCGCTGCGCAACTTGCAATTGTGGGTGTGATGATAATCATGCGAACTGCGCCAAACCGCGCTGGGACAAAGCATGCCAATGCCCAGAAGACGCATCAAAATGGCGGCCACGCGTGATTTGGCCAGGATGGCGTGATGCTGGTGATCGTGGTAGATGACAAAAAGCCGGACCATCAATAACCCGGCCAGTCCGCTGCAAATGATGCGCAGCGGCATCGGCATCATGGGAAAAGTTCCAGCGACAGCCGTCGCGAGGAAAAACATGGCGGAAAGAATTTGCCACCAGCTTTTTAGGGCAGAATCTCGCGCATACGCTTTGGTGCGTGCGTGGAGAGATTGTGACTGAGCCATTTGCCTGTTCAAAGACTGCGCTACTGCGGAGGGAACATCAATGAAGTTTTTAAATTATTTTTGCTGCCGCTTTTTTTATGGGCGTTTCCGATCTCTCGATTCTTTCTCACAATCCCCGCGCAACGGTCAACGGAGCCGCCACGTAATCCGCGCCTTGTCAATATCATAGGGCGACATTTCCATTTTGACGCGGTCGCCGGCGGTGAGGCGAACGAATCGTTTGCGCATTTTCCCGGAAATGGTTGCCAGCACGAGATGCCCATTATCGAGTTGAACGCGAAACATTGTGCCGGGCAGAACCAGCGTCACGGTTCCCTCCAGTTCAATGGGTTGCTCTTTCATGGGCCGAGAAATAGCCGACGGGCCGGTTGTTACCGGCTGTCAATTGGGGCTCTTCCTGGAGTTTAACGACGACCGCGGTCGCGACCGCCATAACCACCACCACCTCCGCCACCGCCACCACCAAAGCCACGGCGACCTCCTCCGCCGCCCGGACGCTCTTCACGGGGACGGGCAACATTGACGGTGATGGCGCGGCCATTCAATTCCTTGCCGTTCATGGCTTCGATGGCTTTCTGCGCCTCTTCGTCAGTGCTCATGGTCACAAACGCGAAGCCGCGCGAGCGATTGGTGGCGCGGTCCATCATCAAATTCGCCTCGGTGACAGTGCCGTGCGCG
This sequence comes from Verrucomicrobiia bacterium, assembly GCA_035933915.1. Classification (GTDB taxonomy): domain Bacteria; phylum Verrucomicrobiota; class Verrucomicrobiia; order Limisphaerales; family UBA11358; genus UBA11358. The sequence continues at coordinate 16,252 of DASYYL010000206.1, read as the reverse complement.
GCAAAGGCGTCGTTCAGGTCGTTTTCAGTGGTTTGAAAGGAAAGATTTCCGACAAACAATTTATTATTCATGTGATGTTTAAATGTCCGATGCGCATTGCTTTTTCAGACCGTTCCCGATCGTCGGGTTTCAAACCTTCACTGAACCACGTTCATTTGAAGATTTACCATGCCCCAAAACAGGCAAGCTATCATTGACAGCAATCAACATTGCAGCTTTGGCCACAATAGCAACAATTAAAATGTGGACAGGATCGGCGGCCTGAACCACCTCGGCCGTTAGCCTATCAGGCATTCGTTGATTTTAGCCGCCGCAATACGAATTGCCGGGTCGCTTCGTAAGTGGAAAAAGCTTGCAGTTCTCTGAAATTCGGTGGAGTATTGGGCGGAAGTCCAAGGAAAAGTTATGGTGCGAACAATGCATTCAGCCAAATCGTTAAGAAAAGTTCCCACAGGTATTACAGGATTTGACGAGATTACCGGCGGTGGACTTCCGGCCGGGCGGCCCACACTCGTTTGCGGCGGCGCGGGTTGCGGAAAATCGCTCTTTGCCACGGAATTTCTCGTGCGCGGCGCCCTCCAATTCAACGAAGCGGGCGTCTTAATGACGTTCGAAGAAACCGCCGAAGATATAGAAAAGAACGTCGCTTCGCTCGGGTTCGATATTGCCAAAATGATCAAGCAAAAGAAGATTTTCGTTGATCACGTGCATGTTGACCGAAGCGAGATTGAGGAAAACGGCGAATATGACCTGGAAGGGCTCTTTATTCGGCTGAACCATGCCATCCAGACTGTTGGCGCCAAACGGGTGGTGCTGGACACGATTGAAACCTTGTTTTCCGGTTTGTCGAACCAGGCGATATTACGCTCCGAATTGCGACGTCTTTTCGGGTGGTTGAAGGAAAAAGGGATGACGACCGTAATTACGGGCGAACGCGGGGAAGGGGCCCTCACGCGCCAGGGGCTCGAGGAATACGTCTCGGATTGCGTGGTGCTGCTCGATCACCGGGTGGCCGGGCAAATTTCCACGCGCCGGATGCGCATCGTCAAATACCGCGGCTCAACGCACGGCACCAATGAATATCCCTTTCTGATTGACGAGGCCGGCGTTGCGGTCCTGCCGATCACCGCCGCCGAAATGGATTATGACGTTTCCACCGAGCAGGTTCCCACCGGTGTCCCTGAATTGGATCAAATGCTCGGCGGCAAAGGCTATTTTCGGGGCAGCACGGTCCTCCTGAGTGGTTCGGCCGGCACCGGCAAATCCAGCCTGGGCTCCCTTTTTGCGGATGCAACATGCCGGCGCGGCGAACGATGCGTTTATTTTTCATTTGAAGAATCACAGGCCCAAATCGTCCGGAATATGAAATCCATCGGCACCCATTTGGAGCCGCACATCCGGAAAGATCTCTTGAAATTTCATACGACTCGTCCGACGGTATACGGCCTGGAGATGCACCTGGTGTTGATCCACAAGATGATTGATAAATTTAAACCGAGTGTGGTCGTTTTTGATCCCGTTACCAACCTGCAAACGGCCGGCACGCTGGACGATTCGGTCGGTATGCTCATCCGGCTGATTGACTTTCTCAGAAAGAGGAGCATCACGTGTTTTATGATCAGCTTGACTGCTGGCGGAAACAGATCCCTGGAAACAACAGACGTGGGCATAAGTTCGTTGGTGGATACTTGGCTTTTTTTGAGGGACGTCGAAGCGGGCGGCGAACGGAATCGCCTGATGTACGTGCTCAAATCGCGCGGTATGGAGCACTCCAACCAGGTGCGCGAGTTTCTAATCACACCCAAGGGGATCAAACTCGTCGAGGCCTATCTCGGCAGCGAGGGCGTTTTGACCGGCTCAGCCAGATTGAGCCAGCACAGCCGGGAGCTGGCGCAGGAGCAGATGCGCAAAGACGAATTGGAATGCAAAAGGCTCGCCCTGGAACACCGGCGCAAGGTGGTGGAAGCCCAAATCGAAGCCTTGCGGGCCGGATTTATGGCCGAACAGGAGGAGTTCTCTCGGTTCGAGGCCTCCAAAGATTCGCGGGAAAAACGAATTCAAAGTGACCGGTGGGCCATGGCCGCCAGTCGGCGCGCCGCCAAATCAAAGCCGGCGTTAATATGAAAACTAAATTGAAAGCGCGCGTGTCGGCCGGGAAAAAGGGGCGGCTGGGAACCGCTAAAGAAGGACGAAGCGAGGCAAAAGAAAATGAATGGATATTGCGCCTCTACGTGGCTGGCGAAACACAACGGTCAATGACCGCATTTGCAAACCTCAAAAAAATTTGCGACGCACATTTGCCAAACCGCTATTCCATCGAAGTGGTTGATTTGTCGAAACAACCGCACCTGGCGCAAAACGACCAAATCGTGGCGCTGCCCACTTTAGTTAGAAAATTGCCGCCGCCGGTCCGCCGAATCATCGGTGACCTCTCCAATCACGACCGCGTCATGACGGGAATGGACCTGCTGCATACAGAAAGCTAAACAGTGTGAAAAAGAAAGCAAACAGAAGCCGCCACGAACAGCCGTTAGATAGTTCGTCGAGGTTCGAGCGCCTGCTCGATCGCCCTTCCTCGATCGGGCATTATTCACTGCGACTCTATATTACCGGCGCCACCGTGCGTTCAAATCGGGCCGTGCAGGCCATCCGGGCGCTCTGCGAGGAACTTCTTCCGGGAAAGTACGATCTGGAGGTTGTGGACATATATCAACAGCCCGTCGAGGCCATGACCGCGCAAATTATTGCCGCGCCGACTCTGGTGAAAACCCTGCCCAAACCGTTGAGGCGTCTTATTGGAGATTTATCAGACCGCAAAAAAATGGCGTTCGGTTTGGATTTGAAGGAAAAAGGGACCGCGAAAGAAGTTGGAGGCGCGGCGTTATGAAAGAAACGCCAAACCGCAAAACAAATATCGGCAGGGCGGACTTGCCGGATCGCCCGGGATCGAAAGTATGAAACACAAGCCAACCGCCAAAGGCGGAAAAAAGAAGACACGGTTAAAAAAGGGTCATTGGATCACTGTGGAGGAATTTTCGCAGTTGCGGAGAAATTTAAGCGAGGCTCAGGAAACGCTGGAAGCCATCCGGAGCGGCGATGTGGACGCTGTCGTGGTAAATGGACCGCACGGGAACCAGATTTACAGCCTGAGCGGCGCGGACCAACCCTATCGCGTCTTTGTCGAGCGGATGCAGGAAGGGGCTCTGACCATTTCCCACCGGGGAATCATCCTCTACGCGAATCGGCGTTTTGCCGATATGGTCAACAAACCGCTGGAGCAGGTCATCGGCGCTGACGTCACGGGCATTTTGGATTTGGCGGCCATCGGGAAGATTTTAAGCGTTATTGCCAATCAAAATGAAGCGGTGAAATTTGAATCCGCTCTAAAATTGGCCAACCATTCGGAATTGCCCGTGTATTTGACTGCGAGCTATTTGCCGTTGCAGGACCAAAACGTCGTCTGCCTGGTCGTCACGGACTTAAGCGCGCCAAAACAGAATGAAGAACTGCGCCTGGCCAAGGAAATCGCTGAAAAGGCCAACCGCGCCAAAGACTCATTTCTCGCCGCGCTCAGCCATGAATTGCGCACTCCCCTCAATCCAGTCTTGCTCCTCGCCAGCGAAGGCGCTGAAGACCCGGAGTTGCCCCGGCGCGCCCGAGCGGACTTCGCCACCATCCGCGACAATATTGAGCTGGAAGCGCGCCTGATTGACGATTTGCTGGATCTCAACCGGATTGCGCATGGCAAACTCGCCCTGAACAAAAAGCAAATTGATTGTCACGACGTATTGGACAATGCCATCGCCATAGTGGAGCCCGAAATCCGCCGAAAAAAGATTTCCCTGACTTTGAATTTGGAGAAAAAGCCCTGCCCGCTGAGCGCCGATCGCACCCGCCTTCAACAGGTGTTTTGGAACGTCCTGAGCAACGCCGTGAAATTCACCCCGGAAAGGGGAAAAATCACCGTTGCCACGGCAGTTGCCCCGGATCGAAAGCAGTGTTCCGTCACTATTTCCGATACGGGCATCGGCATGACTGAAGCGGAAATCCGGACAATATTTGACGCATTTGCCCAGGGCGAACACGCGAGGGATTCCGGACCGCACAAATTTGGCGGATTGGGTTTGGGCCTTTCCATCAGCAAAATGCTCGTCAAAATGCACGAAGGCTCCATCTCCGCCCACAGTACTGGCGCAGGCCACGGCGCGACCTTCACCATCCAGCTTCCCTGTGCCGGCGGCCGGGCCTAAGTGCCGGATTATTGGACGTGTGGATTGATGGATTGGTGGGTGAAGTGCGGCTCAGTGAGAACAAATCCAATCGTTTCAACATTTCAATGTATTGGCGAATCACGGGGTGCGGATTCCATACTTGACGCGCGCCGCGCCGCTTTTTCCCTTTTTAATTTTTCCATTTTAATTTTTAATTGTCTCACGTCTGTGCTGACCACGCTCCGCATCAAGAACCTCGCCCTCGTGACCGATCTCACGCTGGAACTTCAGCCCGGCTGCAACGTCATTACTGGCGAAACCGGCGCCGGCAAGTCCATCATTATCGGCGCCCTCAACCTCGTCCTGGGCGAGCGCGCCGACCGCGGGCTTATCCGCGCCGGAGAGGATTCCTGCTCCGTTGAGGCCGTTTTTGACGTGGCTTCACTTCGGACCCCGTTGAAACCTTTTCTCGAAGAAGCCGGCCTCGAACCGTGCGAAGATAATCAACTCGTCCTGAAACGCACGTTTACTGCCGCGGGCGCAAATCGACAGTTCATTAACGGTTCTCCCACCGCTCTGAATGTCCTGGCGACCATCGGCGAATGGCTCGTGGACATGCACGGCCCCCACGATCATCAGTCGATTTTAAACCCCGCCAAACAACTTTTGATTTTGGATGCCTTTGGCCGGCTCGACCGCGAGCGCGAAGCCTTCGGCGATCTCGTCCGCCGCCGGTCGGCGCTGGAAACTGAAAAATCCGGGCTTATCGTGGATGAAAAAACCTACGCGCAACAATTGGATATGCTGCGGTTTCAGGTCCGGGAAATTTCCTCCGCCAGCCTCCAGCCGGGCGAAGAGACCGCCGTGGAAGAGGAGTTTCATCGCGTCAGCAACGGGGCAAAGCTGTTGCAATTGAGCCAGTCCGCCCTGGATGCCCTCAGCGAAAGCGAAAATTCGCTGCTCACGCAAGCCGGCGCGATAGGCCGGACATTGCTGGAACTGCAGCGCGTGGATACCGGCGCAGCAAGCCTGGTTGAGCTGCATTCCCAGGCCGTGGCCACCCTGCGCGATTTGCAAACCGAATTGTCGCGCTATGCCGAAAAAATCTCCGTGGACCCCGCCCGCCTCGCCGAACTCGAAGAACGGCTGGACTTGATCCATTCCCTGAAGCGCAAATACGGCGCCGGCATCGAGGAAATCAATGCCTTTGGCGATGACGCCCAAAGGAAATTGCAATCGCTCGAAAGCCGCGACGCCGTGCTGGCGCGAATCAATTCCGAATTAAATAAGCTTGATAGCGAAATTTTAAAAGCGGGCCAGGCTCTGACCGCAAAGCGGAAAAAAGTCATCCCGCAATTGGCCAAAGCCGTCAGCAAACAACTCGATGACCTTGGATTCAGGCAGGGACGGTTTGATGTCGCCTTGGGTGAGGGGGAATCCATGGTGGCCGCGGCGCAAACCGCCGAATTTCAATTCGCTCCGAATCCCGGCGAGCCTCCGCGGCCGTTGCGGGCCATTGCGTCATCCGGCGAAATGGCGCGCGTGATGCTCGCCCTCAAAACCGTCCTGGCCGCCGAAGACGAAATTCCCGTTCTCGTATTTGACGAAGTGGATGCCAACGTGGGCGGCGAGACGGCCCGCGCCGTCGGCGAAAAAATGAAGCAGATCGCGTCCCGGCGACAGGTCCTATGCATTACTCACCTCCCGCAGGTCGCCGCGCCGGCCTCGGCGCATTACGTCGTAACCAAACAAATGAAGAATGGCCGGACCATTTCTGAAATCGAATTGCTCGGTAAAAAAGATCGAGTAACCGAACTGGCGCGCATGCTGGGCGGCCAATCTGATGCCGCGAGAAAGCATGCGGAAGCGTTGCTGAAATAATCGTTCCCGGCTATGGGCCGCGCCGGCAATTTCGTTTCCGTCGAGCAATCCGGGATTGTTCAGGTAGTCGTATTGAATCCCGGCGTAAACACTCCATTTGCCGTATCAAGGACGAATGAAGTCGAGCGGGATTGTCACTTTAAACGTGGTTGCCCATGAGGCGATAGCGGCGCCACCGCCCGAACCGTCGATGCGCTGATAGAAGTTCTTTCCGGGGATAAGAATGTAGCTGGGAAGTTCCAGCTTTAATGGCGCCGATTCAAATTCATAGGTCGGGTCGAGGCCAAACACGCCATAATCGCTGCTTTGCGATTTCGAGGGGACCAGGACCACGGTGATTTTTTCATGGAGTTCATCGAAAAATTCGACGTACCGATTCAGCGAGAAATTATTTATGAAGAGGTCATGGTAGGTCAGGCGCGGGGCCCAGGCCCAACAAGTTTAAAAACTCTCTGTTTCGCTTCGAAATGCCGTGAATGGTCATTCGAGCGTCCCATCATTCAGAAACTTCAGATTTGGTCCGGCTGTGAAATCAATCTCGTTCCAATGTCCCGGTTGAACTCCTGAACGCGCAGTGTCTGCGTCATTCCACACGGCGGTGGTCACGTAACCGTCGTTGATGACGGCATTTGTTGCCGCCGGCTTGTACAAATTCCAATCGAGACGGACGAGCGGCTGAAAAATGAGGCCGCGATCCTGGAGATTGATGCCGCGTGGCGTGCGGTGATGGCGTGTTGGCGGTGGCCCCGGAAAAGAATTGGTCATTCGCACATCTGTTTACGGCAAGGATCATGACCACAATTCTCCGTTAACCAAAAAAGTCGGCTGATGATTGCCGGCAGTCGAGTTTGGCGCGTAGCCGTCGTCTTTCGCGAGCGGCCCGTCGGTATAACGAATTGAACACGCCGGGCTGCACAGTTTCACCCATTCTCCCTGGCGCAGGATGCGGGCGAACCAGCCGCTGGATACGTCTTTGCTGCAAACGCAGCAGATCTCTCGTCTTTCTTTCGAGTCATTCATCGGAGCAAAATTAGTGGAGCAACGGCGGCCGCGCTTAACGTTTGTTGCTCTTTGGTTCCCGCGAATTGCAAATGGGACCGTTAAAACACTAAAAGCGCTGCGTTTCCAGTTGCGCCTGTCGGCACCAGAGGCCGGGCGGCCGGTTCCTGCATTTCCAGCAGCGTCCCAAAGGTCTAAATCTAAAGCCTCGTTGCCCCGCAATAAATGATGCGTGTCCGGCAACGGGCGGAGAGCGGAGAGCGGAGTATACGCGCATGGTGGAGTGATGATAAATGCGTTGATGTGCAAGCATCCGGGCTGGTGCGCCAGAACCGGGGTCGTCACAGCCGCGGCGGTGGCCTGCGGTTATTGGGCTTCGCAAATTTATGCAACGTATTTTGTTGGCGAAGCGCAAATGCGGATGTCTTCATGGATTGTCGCCGCGCTTTGTCTCGGCGCATTTTTGATTCTTTTCGTCGTGCGCGTCTTCAGACCGTGGTCAAAGGCGGCGGCGATTTTAGGCCTGTGCTCATTCGCCGCTTTTGTGGGACTGATCTGGTATGATACGGGCCCCGTTCTGCTTGGCTACGCTATGCCGGTATGGGCGGTGATCCTGATATCCACGGTGTTCGGCGTCGCTGGTGTGGCGTTGGATGTTGAGCGATGCTGGCGGTTGGGCAGCCATGCGTTATCCGAAAGCCTCTGGCTGAAATTAGGGCATAAGGCCCGGGCCGCGTTCCGCCACGCGTTTCATCCAAATCATCCGAAATCTCTATGACTGCTTTATCCAAGACGCTTTTGGCTGTCGCGATCACCGGGCTGACCTCGGGAATTATAGTTGCCTGTTATGGAGAAAATGTCAGTCCGTTGGCGCTGACGCTGATGTTGCCATTGGGGGCCGTTGCATTCGGATTGTTCCTAATCGTGTTCGCGCTTCAAAAGGAGGTTGCCGTCTATGACCAGGAGCAAGCGATGAAAGGGCCGGCGCCCCAATGCAACACCGCCGTGCCACCGAAGACGAGCGAAAGCCCCTTGCGATCAACAGCCGGCCAGCTCAAGGAAAAGCTAATATGAAGATAAAACCGTCCAAATTGCCGGGCAACGTCGTAATGGAAGTAGGTGACTCGGATTGCCTTTTAGAGCGCGCCGCGACGTCGTCATTTAAACTCAAAACCATTCTTGTGCCGGTGGACTTTTCGAACTGTTCGAAAAAGGCTCTCCAATATGCCCTCCCGTTTGCGAAACAGTTCAACGCCGCGGTTGTGCTCCTCCATGTTGTCCCGCGCTGTTGCGCGATTGGCAAAGGATCGGGTGAGGTGAACTACGACCCGGACCAGGAAAGCAGCCTGCGGAATAGCGCAGCGCATCAGCTGAAGGAATTCGCGGCGGAATATTTCACGCACGATGTTCAAGTTCGGATTGAGACGTGCGTGGGAGCCGAGGCCGTCGAAATTGCCGGGGAGGCGAAACAATTGGAAGCCGATCTCATTGTAATTTCCACACACGGGCGTACGGGCCGGGCGCGCGCCCTGGCGGGCAGCGTGGCGGAAAACCTCGTGCAACTTGCGCCGTGCCCGGTGCTGGTCGTGCGAGAGCATCAACACGAGTTCATCCCGGAAGAACGCCTAAACCCGGTTTCGAGGGCCGCCGCATGATGACTCACGCCAAATCACCGCCACTTGCCTCTGATGGCCGGAACGACTGCTCGGGGTCCGCATTTGGATGCCCGCGCGAATTTCTCGGCAACCGCTTTGTCTATGCCGTGGTTTCGCCGCGCGCGAGCGGTTTGTCCATTGGCGTCAACATGAACCCGGACAAACGTTGCAACTTCGACTGCGAATATTGCGAAGCGAACCGCCTCTTGCCCGCGCGCGAACAAATTTTAGACGTGGACGTTATGGCGAATGAATTGCAGCGAACGCTGGAGCTGGCCGGGTCGGGCGGATTGAAAGCCCTCCCCTGCTACGCGAACGTCCCGTCCGAACTGCTGAAACTGCGGCACGTGGCCTTGAGCGGCGACGGCGAACCAACGTTGTGCCCAAATTTTTTGGATGCCGTGCGGGCGGTGGTTCACGTCCGCGCGCTCGGACGATTTCCATTTTTCAAGGTCGTACTGCTCACCAACGCGACGGGCCTTGATTTGCGCGATGTCCAGGACGGCCTGAAGCTTCTGACGCTGCGGGACGAGATTTGGGCCAAACTTGACGCCGGAACGCAGGCCTATATGGACCGCGTCAACCATCCGGATTGTCCGCTGGAAAAAATCCTGGAGAATATCCTGTCTGTCGCGCGGCAGCGCCCCGTGGTTATTCAGAGCCTGTTTTTGCTGCTCGACCGTGAAGGGCCTTCCGCGGAGGAAATCGAGCAATACGCGGTGCGACTGCGTGATTTGAAAAATGCCGGAGCGAATATTTCCCTGGTCCAGATTTATTCGGCCACGCGGCCTATGGCCAACTCCAGTTGCGAACATTTGCCGCTGCGTGACCTTGCCCGGATTGCCCGCTGCGTCCGCGAAGTCAGCGGGCTGCGCGCGGAAGTGTTTTGACACTTATGACAAAAAGACATCAAACCCGAAACGATGCCGCCGCGGATGAAACGATGAAGTTCAGCCGATAAATAAAAGAAATTATGCGAATCAATGCAGCAACTTTAGCGGAACAACCATTCTTTAATGGATTGTCGGAACCGTTGCTCGAAATCCTTGCCAGGGAAGCCATGCCCGCTGAATTCAAAGCCAGCGAAGAAGTCTTTACTGAAGGAGGGCTTGCCAATCGCTTTTATTTGATTCGCAGCGGAAAAATCGAATTGCAGACGGCAGCCGGTTTCGAGCATCAACCGGTAATTATCGAAACCATCGGCGCGGGCAGTGTTTTGGGATGGTCCTGGCTGTTTTCGCCGTACTGTTGGCATTTTGATGCCTGTGCCATTACGCCGGTTAAGGCCATCTTTTTTTACGGTACCCGTCTTCGCGAGGAATGCGAAATCAACCATGAGTTGGGCTATGAATTAATGAAGCGCGTCAGCGCCGTTGTCATCGAGCGTCTGCAAGCGACGCGCCGGAGATTGATTGAACAAAGGGAAAAATTGCTGACGCCGATTTAATGCATTGCAAGTCCGGAACAAAATGAATTTATGATTTGAGGCGCCTATGAATACCGATAGTAGGCTAAGAGAAACCCTGGTGGCACAGCTCAGTTTTTGGGTGGGCAGAAGCGCCAATAATATCCAGGTTGTTGTCAACGACGGCATCGTAACACTTCGAGGGCGCTTGCCCGGTTATGAGCAAAAAATATTCTCCGTCGAGACGGCTCAGCGTGTGGCGGGAGTCAAGGCTGTGACGGACGAACTGGTGGTCGAATTAAAGGAAGCCAGAAAGCGAACCGACCCTGAAATTGCGGCGTCAGCTCGCAACGCGATCGGATGGACGACGACCGTTCCTTCGGATTCAATCAAAATTACTGCGCGGGCCGGAATGCTCACCCTGGAGGGGACAGTCGAAAACTGGTCGCAAAAGGGCGCCGTTGAGCGTTCGGTTCGACACCTGCCGGGCATTATCGCAATTGCGAATTTAATCACCATCAAGCCGCAGCCATTTCAGCGGGATGTCAAAGCCGCCATCGAATCTTCGTTTAAAAAGCACCCCCGGTTCGACGCGAGAAAGATTGACGTCGAAACGACAGGCTCGAAAGTGGTTTTGCGCGGAAACACTTCCAGTATCGCTGAGCGGGAAGAAGCCGAGTGCGCCGCCCGAACGGTAAAAGGCGTGAGCGACGTGGAAAACCGGATTGTTATTGCGGATTCCGCCACTGGTTGAGACCAGCTCATTGAGTTATGCGCCTTAATGTGATATGAAAAAATCTCCTGGAGCGTTTTGGCCATTGAATAATTCTGCGGTAAATGGGCCGGGCATCTCCGCCGGATCCGGAGTCGTCGGCCAAATGCAAGAGCAACCGACGCAACTATTGGGCGCAATCAAATCGATTTGGGCGAGTGTCGGATACGCGCTCAATGACTATGAACTGGCTTGTTTCCTCCAAAAATCGACGCTGCCATCTGAGGCCGGGTTTGGATTTTTGAGTTTTTCCTGCGGGCGCGTGACGCTGACCGTGCCCAGGCAAAATCCGAATAGCTGGTAATGAATAAGCGCGATCTGCGGTTTCCTTTGCCGCTTGGGCCCGGCTTGCTCCAGGACATTTCGCCATTGTGCCATAGCGAAGCAGCGCCAGGGTGCGCAAACAGTTAAGGTCCAGCCGCGCCAAAAGTGTGCTGAAGCGCCCTGATCTATTTCTTGAACCGCTCTAGGGGATTTTCCCTACTGCCCCTAATTCCAACCCCGTAGTTGCGATCAGGCGCGCTCCCAATTGTTGCTTTCTCCGGCTTCTCGTATCTTGCTTTCACCAAAACAAAATACGTTTTGCGCAAAGAGAAAGACGACAATTATGGCAAAGCATTTGATTGAGACCCTGGCCAATTCAAAGATTTATCAGGATTATGAGCGCGCCTTCAGCGAGGCGACGGGCCTTCCGGTGTCGTTGCGTTCGGTGGATTCCTGGCAACTGCCGCACCACGGCAAGCGATTTGAAAATCCATTTTGCGCCATGCTCGCGCAAAAGAGCCGCGCCTGCGCCGCGTGCCTCCAGGTGCAGCAACAACTTTCTGAAATCGCCGGGCGCGAGGCGCAAACGGTCACCTGCCCCTCCGGCTTGTGCGATATTGCCATTCCCGTGCGAATGGGCGAACAATTAGTGGGTTTTCTGACCACCGGCCAGGTCTTTTGCAAAAAGCCCGCGGAAGCGCAATTCAACCGCACGGCAAAGCTCCTGGCCGAGTGGGGCGTGCAATCCAACCCGGGCGAACTGCGCCAGGCCTACTTTGACACGCGGGTCCTTTCGGCGCGCCAGCATGAATCCATTGTCAAACTGCTGTCCATTTTCGCGGAACATCTTTCCATGGTTAGCAACCAGGTCGTTATGCAGGAGCAAAACGCCGAACCGCCGGTCATCGCCCGGGCAAAACAATTTATTACCGATCACCAGATGGAAGAGCTTTCGCTCGACCAGGTGGCAAAGTCTGTCCATACCAGCAAATTCTACTTCTGCAAAATGTTCAAAAAAGCGACCGGGCTCCATTTCACTGACTACCTGGCGCGAGTACGGACCGAGAGCGCGAAAAACCTGTTGCTTAACCGGAACCTTCGCATTAGCGAGATCGCCTATGAAGTAGGCTTTCAATCGCTGACCCATTTTAACCGCGTATTCAAACGCATTTTGGGACATTCGCCTACCGATTACCGCAGCCGGTTGACGAGAGCGCCGATCTAAAGGAAATGGACCAGCAGTAAATTTCATATGCCGGCTTTCCACTTGCGGCCGTCAGCCAAACGGGTTCTTCCTCTTTGTTCCCGCGAGGGAATTTGTTACGCTGGCGCCGATGAACGACCTGTCCCGTCTGACGCGCGCGGAGTTGGCCGATTTAGTCAGCGATTTGCAGGAAAAGGTCATGCTCGATACCGCGCGACAAGCTGAGCACCGCCAGACGCGTTCGGCATTGCGCGACACTGCCGGGCGCCTGCGCGCCATCCTCGCGACGGCCGTCGAGGGCATTATCACCATTGACGATCGTGGTTTGATCGAGTCCTTCAACCATTCGGCGGAAAAACTTTTTGGTTATCACGCGGGGGAAGTCATCGGGCAAAACGTCAAATTGCTCATGCCGGAACCGTTTCGGCGCGAGCACGACGGCTATTTAAAAAATTATCGCGATACCGGTCATGCCAAAATTATCGGCATCGGCCGCGAAGTCGTTGGGCGGCGCAAGGACGGATCGCTGTTCCCGATGGACTTGTCCGTCAGCGAAGTGAATTTGGTCAATCGCCGGCTGTTCACCGGCTTTGTGCGCGACATCACCGAACGCAAAGCCGCGGAAAAGGCGCTGGCGTATTATGCCGTGCTGGTCGAATCATCCGACGACGCCATTATCGGTAAAACTCTCGAGAGCAATATCACGAGCTGGAACCATGGCGCGGAGCGCATCTTTGGCTATTCAGCAGTCGAGGTGATCGGCAGGCCCATTGCCATTCTGATTCCTGAAGACCGCCGGCAGGAGGAACCCGGGATCCTGGCAAAAATCAGGCGCGGCGAATCGGTGGACCACTATGAAACAATCCGGCGGCGCAAGGATGGACGATTGATTGATATTTCCGTCACCATTTCACCCATCCGCGACAGTGGCGGCAAAATTATCGGGGCATCCAAAGTCGCGCGCGATATTACCGACCGAAAACGTTTGGAACGGGAAATTATTGAAATCAGCAATCGCGAACAGCAGCGCATTGGACAGGACCTGCATGACGGCCTGTGTCAGGAGTTGGCCGGTATCGAGCTTATGTGCCAGGTCCTCGAACAAAAGCTCGCGGCAAAATCAAAGGCCGAAGCCCGGCGGGTAGGCGAAATCGGCGAACATATCCGCCAGGCGATCGGCCACACACGCAAGCTGGCTCGCGGGCTTTTCCCCGTGGAACTCGAAACCAACGGCTTTGTGTCCGCGTTGCGCGAATTGACGGACCACGCCGGGAAATTGTTCAATGTCGAATGCCGTTTCGAGTGCGACGCCTCGGTAGCCGTCAGGGACAACGTGGCCGCGACGCACCTGTACCGTATCGTCCAGGAAGCCATCAATAACGCCGTCCGGCACGGCAAGGCCAGGCGCATTGTCGTTTCCCTGAGACCTGCCGGTGAGAAAGTGGCCCTCATGGTGGTGGACAACGGAATCGGCTTTTCAAACCAGGCGCGCAAAGGCTCAGGCATGGGGCTCCATACCATGAAATATCGCGCCGGTGTCGTGGGCGCGACGTTGCAAATCCAATCCGGCAATGGCAAAGGAGCGGCTGTCTCCTGCATTTTCAACAGGAATTTATGAAAAACAAATCCGGGCAGGGCAAAAAACGCATTTTGATCGTGGACGATCATCCCATGATGCGGCAGGGACTCGCCCAGCTTATCGGCGCGGAACCGGACATGGCCGTTTGCGGTGAGGCCGAAGACGCCGGCCGCGCGCTTGACGCCGTCGGCGATTTGAAACCGGATCTCGTGCTCGCGGACATTTCATTGCCGGGCAAAAACGGTTTGGAATTAATCAAAGATTTTCAGGCCATCCGGCCCGGCTTGCCGGTGCTGGTCATATCCATGCACGATGAATCGCTCTACGCGGAGCGCGTCTTGCGGGCCGGTGGCCGCGGCTATATTATGAAGCAAGAAGGCGGCAAAAGATTGATGCAGGCCATCCGGCAGGTTTTGGACGGAAAAATTTACGTCAGCGAAAAAATTTCGGCGGGAATATTGGAGACACTGTCCGGTCACCGCTCGGGAGCCGAGGGCTCGCCCATGGAAAAGCTCTCCGATCGGGAATTGGAAATTTTCCAGCTCATCGGCCAGGGCCTGGGTACGCGTGAAGTTGCCGAAAAACTCCATTTAAGCGTTAAAACTGTCGATGTCCATCGTGCCAACATCAAAGCCAAATTGAAATTGGCGTCGGCGCGTGAATTGGTTCGTTTCGCCGTCCGCTGGATTGAATCTCATGGCGCCCGCGTTTAGAGTTCGCGCCGTCATGGGCTCCCATTCCATGCCTTCGGTGCCTCCGCGCGCGTTCGGGCGCTTTCGGCGTCAATCCCGCGACAGGCGGCCAGGGCAATAGATGTTCAGTCAATGGCAATACAGGGAGAGTGTGACGACGGCCATTACGCTAATGTTGCGCATCTTAAAACAATAACAGCTGCAGGGCGCCATAATAAGCGCCGATAAAATATAAAATATGAAAACGCGAATTCAATTTTTAGCCGCGGCACTGACCGCGGCGGGAATGACCATCATTGCGGTATTTTCTCCTCCGCGGCTTTCAGCGCAGCCGCCGGCAAGCCCGCCGCCGGCTGTGTCGCAGACAAATTCCGTGGTTTCACAAACCAATGCCGCGCCGCCGAAAGCCGTCGAATCTCCGCCGCAAAAAGTGAAGGTCCGCCCCCGGATCACCGGCCCGGAGCTTTATTCCATGCATTGCAACCGCTGCCATCCCGAGCGCTATCCCACGGAGCGAACCGCCGCGCAATGGAAAACGATCATGCTGCACATGCAGGTGCGGGCCAACCTGCCGGTTTCACAGGCCAGGCTGATTTTGAAATATTTGCAGGATAACAGCGGCCGTTAAACCCCGGCCAACACTCAATGAAAATGAAAAAGAGAAACTGGATTCCGGCCGTTGTGGCCATGTCCTGCGCGTTATCGCTGATGTTTTCCTTGCGGGCTGCGGCGGAGGTGAGCGATGCCGACTTCAAAGCGTTGCAGGATGCCGTTAAAAAATTAAGCGACCAGATGCAGGCCATGCAGCAGACCAACGCGCTGCAGGAGAAACTGCATGCGGAAGATGTTCAGAAAATCAAGGAACTGCAGGACAAACTGTCTCAAACGCAAAACGCCGCGGCCACCGCCGAGCAAAAGACCGCCGCGGTGGCCGGGCAGGCGCAGGCGCAGCCGGTGCTGGGGCCGCCCATTGATGAAGCGACTGTGAACCATAACTTCATGATGCTCGGCGACGCCGAGTTTCAATGGGACCGCGTGCAGGGAGAACACCCGTCATTTTTGCTGGCGGATTTCGCGCCGATTTTCCTGTACCGCGGCGGGGACAATGTTTTGTTCGAGGCGGGGTTTGACACCACGCTGGCCAACAACGCGCCGAACAGCTCAGGGTACACCACAACTTTCAACCTGAGTTTTGCCCAGCTTGATTACGTGATGAATGACTACATGACCCTGGCGGTGGGAGATTTGTTGCTCCCGCTGGGCACTTACAGCGTGCGTAGCGCGGGTTGGTTGAATTTGTTCCCCGACAATCCCCTCGCCGTGGACGCGCTCCTGCCCGGCGCCGGCGTCGGCGCGGAATTAATGGGCGCGGTCCCGATTGGGACCGAGGGCAAATATTTAAATTATTCTATATATGGTGTGAACGGACCGAGTTCGGCTGACGGAACCGCTAACGCCGGTGCTTTGGACCTGGGCGGCAACGTGGGAGTCCGGTCCGACAGCGTGATGGCGAACCTCCACTCAAATCCGTCCGGCGGCGCGCGCGTCGGATTATTCGTGCCCTTCGCTCCCCACTATGATTTTGAAGTC
>DASYYL010000204.1:0-11899 GCA_035933915.1 Verrucomicrobiia bacterium | reverse complement strand
TCGGATTGCGATCATGGCCGTGGGCGCGCCAACCGCCGGCGCGCAGGTCTACTTCAACGTCCCCGGAGCGCGGAGGATCTGCGCCGATTTGCACGACAGCCCCGCGAAAATCCGGCCCGCCTTCCAGGTTGGCGAAGCCCGGATGAAACACGCGCACGCTTTCGCCGGCAATGGTTTTTAATTCTCCCCGCCGGAGCCGTTGGTGCTGCCAAATCGCCTGGACGAGCCGTTCGGGAGGGAACCGTTCGTCGCGCAAACAGTCTTTGGCGAAAATGCGGGCCCGCCATTGTGCATAAAAATTTTCGGAGAATTGAGCCAAACCCCGTTGCTTTTGGAATTTTGGACAGCAAATGTCAACTTCAATCGTCAACTGAAAAATTGAACGCAACAAACGCCGGGATTGCCTGTTAAATAAAAGAGCGGTTGCTTGCGGGCAATTTTCCGTTAATCTTCACGCTGTTTTCGATTAATCAACAGCCCGAATGATTGAAGTTAAGAATCTCTCGAAGCGGTATGCCGGACGCCACGCGATCCGGGACATTTCGTTTTCGGTGAACCGTGGCGAAATCGTAGGCTTGCTGGGGCCAAATGGCGCCGGTAAGAGCACGACGATGCGGATTCTGTCCTGCTTCATGCCGGCGACGAGCGGAACGGCGCGAGTCAGCGGGTTTGACGTTTTTCATCAATCGGAAGAGGTGCGCCGTCGAATAGGTTACATGCCCGAAAATAATCCCCTCTATCCGGAAATGCGGGTGCGGGAATATTTGAAATTCCGGGCGCGGCTAAAGGGGTTGGGTTGGAGACGTTCGCGCCAGCGAGTGGATACGGTGATGGAGCAATGCAGCCTGACCGGCGTCAGCCGCCGCATCATCGGCCAGCTTTCAAAAGGTTATCGCCAGCGCGTGGGCCTGGCCGACGCGCTGTCACACGAGCCGGAATTGATTATTTTGGACGAACCGACCATCGGGCTGGATCCATACCAGATTCGGGCGGTGCGGGAATTGATCAAGAGCCTGGCCGGAAAACATACCGTACTGATTTCAACGCACATTTTGCCCGAGGCCGAAATGATGTGTAACCGGATGCTCATCATGTACGACGGAAAAGTCCTGGCCGCCGATTCGCCGGATAATTTGCAGCGGCTCATGGCGGGCAACAGCCAGATTGTGGCTGAAATTGCCGCGCCCGCCGCGGAACTCCGCGAGATTTTGTCTCAAATGCAAGGCATTGAGACCATCGATGTTTCCGCGAGCGACGGCGAATTTCAACGTTGCGCCATCACCCCGCGCAACGGATACGATTTGCGGCCGGCTATTTTCGCGATCGCGCGCGAACGCGGCTGGATTCTGCGGGAACTGACCCGCAGCCGCCATTCCCTCGAAGATATCTACGTCCAAATCACCAGGCCCGACGAAGAGGAATGAGAATCTTCCTGACATTACTGCGCCGGGAATTGGGGGCCTTTTTTCTTTCGCCAACCGGATGCTTGATCATCGCCGCCGTGACGCTGATTCTGGGCCTGACGTATGATGTATTAATGACCAACCTCCTGGGTGACAAGCCGCAGGAAATGCCCATTACTGAGCTGTTTTACGCATCCTATATCTTCTGGCTGATTGTCCTGCTGATCGCGCCTGTGATTACAATGCGGCTGTTTGCCCACGAAAAATACTCCGGCACTTTTGAAACGCTTATGACCACCCCGGTCAATGACTTGCAGGTGGTCGCTTCGAAATTTGCGGCGTCGATTATTTTTTACATGATTACCTGGCTGCCGATGCTTGCCTGCCTCTATGTTGTCCGCCACTTCACGAACCAACACGAATCCCTGGATGCGGGCATGATTGGCGGCACGTATCTGGGAATATTTCTGGTCGGTTGCCTGTTCCTGGCTCTCGGTTGCTTCGCCTCGTCTCTGACACGCAGCCAGATGGCTGCCGCGATGGTCAGTTTCGTCCTTGGAATTGCTCTCTTTCTGCTCTCCTTTTTGGGCGGGGCTATTACCAGCCCGGAAAACTGGACATCGGAAGTGCTCTCGTATTTTAATTTATTTGACCAAATGCACAATTTCTCCCGGGGCATGGTGGATACCAAAGCAGTGATTTTTTACGTCAGCCTGACATTTTTCTTTTTATTTCTGACGTTGCGCGCGGTGGAAAGCCGGCGATGGAAATGACCAATGACTTCTGACCCACAATCCCCTCCTGCAGTCCAAAGCTTTTCACCCGCGCGCCGATGGAAAATCGGCCTTGATGTATTCGTCAGGAGTCTCCTGGTTCTGGCGGTGATCGTGATGGTCAATTACATTGGCGGACTGTTTTCAAAGCAATTTTTTCTCAGCCCTCAAACCGGGGTGAAATTATCGCCCCATACGGTAAGCATCTTACAGTCACTCACCAATCATGTGGACGTGACGGTTTACTATGACAAAGACGACCGGATGTATTCGACCGTCATGGCGCTGCTCGATGCGTATCACCGACTTGATCCACGCATCAATATCAAAGTAGTGGATTACCTTCGCGACCCTGCCGAGGCCGCGGTCATCATGCAGAAATATCATTTGCCGGCTCAGGGTATTCATCAAAATGAGCTGGCGGCGAAAAACCTGATTATTTTTGATTGTGACGGACACGCCAGACCCATCCCCGGCGAATCTCTCGTACAGCTTGGGGCAACCGGGATGACCAAAGACAAAGAAATCGAGTTTGCCCCGGTCGCGTTTAGAGGCGAAATGGCATTCACTGCGACGTTGCTGGCCGTGACCAACCCGAAACCGTTTACGGCCTATTACCTGATGGGCCAGGGCGAACCGTCGCCCGTTGACACAGGGGACTACGGTTATGTGAAATTCGGAGCCGTTCTGGGAGAAAATTATGTCAGGCTTGCGCCGCTCACCTTGCTGGGCGACAACGGAGTACCATCCGATTGCAACCTCCTCATCATTGCGGGTCCGAGGCAGCGCTTCTCTGATTCTGACCTTGCCAAAATTGACCATTACATCTCGCAAGGCGGACGCTTGCTGGTAATGCTCGACTATTTTTCGCTGGAACACCCGACAGGGCTCGAAGGCGTTCTTGCCGATTACGATGTGAACGTTGGCGGGGACTATGTGCGGGACATGAACGCCCGCGAAGGTGACGGCATTTTGGTGACCACGTTCAATCCAAAGCAGCCCGTCGTCAGTCCGTTGATAGGCTCGGAGCTGGAACTCATTTTGCCGCGGCCCGTGGCGCCAAGGAGCGACCCGAATGCGCCGCCCGACGCTCCGACCGTAACCCCGCTCGCAGAATCCAGCGGAAGCTCTTATCTCTCTGGCGAGCGTGGAGTCCCTCCGCAAAGTTTTCCGCTTATGGTTGCCGTGGAGGGAAATACGGCAAATAAGGGAGCCGCAAATGCCGCCGGCATGCGCATGATTGTCGTGGGTGATTCCATGTTTTTGAACAACAAGTGTATTGAAGGCGCTGCGAACCGCGATTTCGCTGGTTATGCGGTCAATTGGTTGCTGGATAGACCGGCGTTGCTCAATGGCATCGGGCCACGCTCCATGGTGGAATACCGGCTGTCGATGACCAAAACCCAGTTGCGAAATGTCCGCTGGCTTTTGATCGGGGCGCTGCCCGCCTCGATACTCACCTTGGGAGGATTGGTCTGGTTGAGGCGGAGGAAGTAGCGATGAACTCGAAACATACTCTCACCTGGTTTATTCTTGCCATCGCACTGCTGGGCTTCATTGCGGGTTACCGCTTTTTCGAAGGGTCCAAACCCCTTGAGGCTCTGGAATTATTACCCAATTTGCATCCAATGGCTGTAACAAGCGTTCAAATCAGTCCCAGAGGCCTCCCCGAGATCTACGTTGTCAACACGAACGGCGCCTGGTCATTGACACAGCCGGTGGCTTATCCCGCGCAGGCTTCAGCCATCGAGTCGCTTTTGAGCGCCCTGCAAAAGCTTAAGCCCGCGATGCGCCTCAGCCCGGCAGAGGTCAACCAGGACCATTCCCAGTTAGGCTTCGATTCGCCGTGGGCGTCGCTGGTCATTCAATCCGGCAATGAACGCAGTGAAATTCTTATCGGCAACAAAACCGCTCCGGGTGACCAGGTTTATGTGCAGGTGGTAGGCCGGGACGGAGTATTTGTCACCGACACCGATTGGCTTAAGTTCATTCCACAATTGGCAAACGACTGGCGCGATACCGCATTGGCAGGCGATACAACCGCATGCAACTTCATTCTCCTCACCAATGGCACGAGGATTATCCAATTGCAGCGTGACCCGTCAGACCATCTTTGGCAAATGATTCGCCCCATGCTCGCCCGCGCCAATGGCGACTACATTGCGGGCGCCTTACAAAAGCTGCAGACGGCCCGTGTTTCGCGATTTGTCACCGACAATCCGAACGCGGACTTATCCGCGTTCGGATTGCAGCCCGCAAACCTGGATTTATGGATCGAAAACGGTTCGAATGTCCTTACAGCCATTCACGTGGGCAAGGCTTCAACGAATGATTCCACGGAGGTCTTTGCAAAGCGTGACCAGTGGAACGCCGTCGTCACCACCGCAGCCCAGCCACTTTCGCCCTGGATGGGTGCCGTTAACGATTTCCGCGACCCTTATTTGTTTGAATTAACGGCGCCAGTCGCCGAAATCGAAATCATCGGTCCCGACACAAACCATTTTGTTTTGCAGCGCCAGGGCGCAAACGCATGGACCATTCCGGGAGAAACGTTTCCTGTGGACGCTGACAGCGTCCAAAAACTCATCCAATCGCTTGCCAATCTGCGCGCTTCTGAATTTGTGAAGGACGTCGCGACGCCCGCGGACCTTCCCGCATATGGGCTGACAACACCGTCGCGCCAAATTATTTTGCGCGGGTCGGTTGGGGATACCAACAGCGTGATCGCGAAACTGCTCTTCGGGGCAGCCCGAACGAACGAAGTGTTTGTCCAGCGTAGCGATGAGAATTCTGTCTATGCCATCAGCCCGGAAGATTTCGCAGATCTGCCCGCCGGACCAGACTGGCAGTTCCGCGAACGGCAAATTTGGAAATTTTCAGAAGGTGACATTACCAAAATCAAGGTTCGGCAGAATGGCAAAACCATGGAGCTGCTTCATAACGGCGCCAATAAATGGTCTCTGGCGCCGGGCTCGCAGGGCATCATCACTCCAACGGGTATTGAATACACTGCCCATGACCTTGGCGATTTGGAGGTGGGTTTAGCTCAGGAATGGCTGGCGCGCGATGTCACGGATCCGGCGACGGGGGAAAATTGGAGCTTGTTGATTGCTTCCGGGAAACCGGTGTCTGGCCCGCCTTCGAGTTTCGGGTTCAAACCGGGCAGTCCAACCGTTACGGCCACGCTGAAAGATGGCCGAATGTTCACGGTCGATATTGGCTCGCCGCTTGGTAATACCGCTTTGGCGACGGTAACACTGGATGGCGAACGGTGGGTTTTTATCCTGCCCTCGGACCTTTACTATTTAATAACAACTTATTTGATCATATCTCCGCGCGTTCCTTGATTGAACTTCAACCCCGTTTCAGCGAACGTTTTGCCGCATGGGTGATAAAACCCATTTCTGGACCAAATGGCGCACGCGTTTCCGGATCTGCCGGATCTGCGTGTGGCTGTTAATTTTGGCCCTGGTATGCGTGGTTCTGTGGCTCAACCAAATCGGCCTGCCCGATTTTGTAAAACGTCCACTCGTCGACGGCCTCCGGCAACATGGTATCGCACTGGAATTTGTCCGCCTGCGCTTAAATTTTATTCGCGGGCTGGTAGCTGACAACGTCCGGATTGGCGGCGAATTGACCAACAGTCCGTCGCTATCCCTCCAGGAACTTCAATTGCAAATTAATTACCGCGCGCTGCTGCACCGAAAATTACAATTGGACGGGGTCGTACTGCGAAAAGGAAAATTCATCCTGCCAATTTCCGCCTCGAACGAGCCGCCTTGCGCTTTGACATTTGACAACATTCAGTCCGAATTGCGGTTCGAAACCAATGATGTATGGACGCTGGACAATTTGCAGGCAAGCTTCGCCGGCGCCGATTTTATACTTTCCGGACAGGTGGCCAATGCCAGCGCCATTTCAAATTGGGGGATGCTTCATGGAAAGCAGGGGCTTCGCGGCGCGACGCAGTCTCAATTGAAAAAAATCGGCACGACTCTTAGCAAAATCCATCTCAACAAAAATTCGCAGCTGAGCCTTAATGTTCACGGTGACGCGCGTCACATTAATTCGTTTTTTGTGTTTTTAACCGTTAACGCTCCCGGCGCGCAAACGCCCTGGGGCAGCGCAGAAAACCTGACGCTGGTTGCTCGTTCAACCGTGCCGGTGCAAAGGTCCGGCGAGGCCGTGGCGCCGCCCCTGGAAATTGATTGGAAGGCGCAGCTTGGAAGCCTGAAAACCGGCGTGGCGGACGCCGATTACGTGTACTGCGCGGGTTCCTGGCACGCGACCGGCGAAATTGACTGGAAGACTGAAGTCGCGCGGTTGCAATCCGAAAGATTGGACGCGGATTTCATTTCGTGCGCCGGCAACTGGCGCGCGCCGGAAGTGGAGATCACGAACCTGTATGCACGGCTCGGAGAAGGGCAACTTCACGCCGCCGCCAAATTGAACGCCACCACGCGGGAATTTTATTTTACAAATTCCTCCTGCTTTAATCTGCAGGCTATTGCGAAGTTGTTGCCCGATAAGGCCCGTGAGCAATTGGACCAGATTCGCTTGCCGCAGCCACCTGAACTCCAGGCAGCCGGTTCTCTGATTTTGCCGCCGTGGACCAATGGTATGTCCGATTTATGGAGCGCGGACATTCAGCCAAGCGTTCGGATCAACGGTTATTTGGCCGTGACCAACCCAACGATCAGCGGCATTTCACTGAATGAAGGCCACGCGAGTTTCGCATTCTCAAACGAAGTACTCAACGGCGAACTGGTCGTGACGGATCCAACGATCAGGGGCTTCTCTTTGCATGAAGCCTACGCGAGTTTCACGTATTCACATGCAATGTGGACGGTGCCGGAAGCCCTCCTCACTCGCACGAGCACTCGCCTGCAGATTCAGGGCTATGAAAATGACACCACAAAGGAATATCAATGTCGCGTTCAGGGCTCCATTTCTTCTGATGTTGTTCCACCGTTTCTGGACGCGAAAGGCAAACGAGAGTTTCAACATTATTCGTTTGATCGTCCGCTCTTTTTAAACGCCCAAATCCGAGGCCGTTTAAATGACTATGACAGCATATCTGCCGAAGGCCACGCCGCGCTCACGAATTTTGTGGTGCGCGGGGAACCAGTTGACAGTGCGGCGGCCGATTTTCATTACGCCCACATGGTCATCGACTTACTGCATCCGCGCGTGGAAGCCGGCGTTCAAAGGATGCACGCCGACGAGGTCAAGGTGGACTGGCCCGGCGATCGGATTTATTTCATCAATGGCCGGGGCGTCGCCTATCCTCAGGCGGTTGGGAAAGCGATTGGCCCGCTCCAGGAGCAAGTGATGAAACCTTATCATTTCCTCGCGCCGGCCGACACCATTGTGAACGGCTACGCGCCTTTGCGCGATGCCAACCCCGCCAATGCGGATCTGGATTTCAAAAGCGCCGGCCCGGTACAAGTCGAAATCCTGAATGTCCGATCGCACGCCCTGACAGGAGAGCTCCATTGGATCGGCAAGACGCTGATCTTAACCAACCTTGCTGCGTCCCTTTACGGAGGGACGGGCACGGGCAACATCGACTTCGATTTTCGGCCGCGCCTCGGTGCGAACTTTACTTTTGTCAGTGATTTTCACGACGTGGATTTGCACGGGCTGGCCCTGGATTTGAGCACGCCCTCGAACCACCTCGAACACCTCGAAGGTCTGGTCAGCGGCCATTTCGTCGAAACCAGCGGCTATTCAGAAGATTGGCGTTCGTGTAACGGCTACGGGCAGGTAAATATGCATAACGGCTTGCTATGGGACGTTCCTGCCTTCGGCGCTTTGTCTCCGGCATTGAATTTCGTCACCCCGGGATTGGGCAATAGTCGTGCGACGGATGCATCCGCGCAGTTCTTTATGACAAATGGCGTCATAGCCACGGACAATCTGCAAATTCATACCATGCTGATGCTTCTACAATGCAAGGGCACCCTGGACCTGAAGGGGCGTTTGGATGCACATTTCACAGCCCAACTATTGCACGATTTCAGGTACATTGGCCCTTTGCTTGCCATTGTAACCGTGCCGGTGGGCAAGATATGCGAATGCAAAGTGACCGGCACCTGGAACAGTCCGAAATCCAGGCTGCTCTATCTCAATGGCCCCCAAAAACTCATTCTGGATGTGTTGCATCCATTTCATGCCCTGGAAAACCAGGAGATTAATAAAAGCCGGGAAAATATGCAGCAACCGCAGTCGCAGTAGGTCGTGATTTTATGCTCAAAAAAATTCCCGTTGCACTGACAATTGCCGGTTCTGACAGCGGCGGCGGCGCGGGCATTCAGGCGGATTTAAAAACATTCGCCGCTCTCGGAGTACACGGAGCCACCGTCATTACCTGCCTGACGGCCCAAAACTCCACCCGCATCCTGGCCGTGGAACCGTGCCGGATCCAGACGCTGCATAAACAACTTGAAGCCATCTTTTCGGAACTTCCACCGGCGGCGATTAAAACAGGAATGCTTTTTTCATCCGAGAATATCCGCGTCGTTGCGGCTTTTTTAAAAGGCAGAAGGATTCCACTGATTGTGGACCCCATCATGGTTTCAACTTCGGGCGCCTCGTTGTTACGGTCAGGGGCATTAAAGGCATTGAAGGAAGAACTGCTCCCGCGCGCCACGTTAGTTACGCCGAATTTGCCTGAAGCGGAAATACTGAGCGGACAAAAGATCTCCTCGATTTCGGATATGGACGGAGCTGCGCGCGAAATCCGCTCGCAATTTGGTTGCGCCGTATTGCTCAAAGGCGGACATTTGGGCAATACCGGACGGGCAATTGACATTTTCTACGATGGCAAAACCCGTCTTGCCTTAAGCGCACCCATTATCAAAGGCGTTCGCACTCATGGAACCGGTTGCGTCTATTCCGCCGCAATCTGTGCCGCCCAGGCGCAGGGGCAGAGCCTGCCGCAAGCCGTGCAAACTGGGAAAAATTTCGTAACCCGTGCGATTCAAAATAGTTATCGAATCGGAAAGCATTTCGCCCTGGGAACCGAGAATTAAACAGTGCAAAATTCCAAGGACCGACGTTCAGAAAACAGGCAACTTCAAGCCTTGATAATAGAAGCGAAAATTCGAAAGACAGGCTCTCGTCGTTTGGGATTTTGCGCGCATGCCAATTGCGGTTGATTAATTGCGGATTGCCAACAAAATTTTCCCGTGACTGACTGAAACGAGGATGAAACGGACATTCGTCGTGCTAATGGCATGATCTAATTTTTTCGCGCGGCAATCTGCAATTCACAATTAGCAAAATTTGACTTGGCATTTCGTCTGCTTTACAATATTGACGATGAAGCAACGCAAATTTATCAACACGACAGGCAAAGTGTCTCTAATGGGCCTTTTTGTGGGAATTGGGCTAGCGATCACAACACCGACAACCAATGCGAGTCAAAGCGTGGAACTGAGTTGGACCCCAAGTGTCAGTCCAGACATTGTCGGATATAACATTTATTACGGCGCAGCCAGCGGGGACTATACAAATGAAATTTCCGTGGGAAATGCAACAAACGTGACCGTTTCGGGCCTGTTAAGCAGCACGACCTATTACTTCGCCGCCAGAGCCATCAACAGTCAGGGAATTGAAAGCGCTTATTCAGTGCAGACGTCCTATATCGTCCCATCCGCTGCCGCACTCATTGGAAACCTGGTGGTTTTAAGCAACACGGTTTCCATTACCGTGAAGGGGTTGCCGGGATCTCTCTATGTCGTTCAAGCTTCTACCGATTTAGTGAATTGGATTTCGTTGGAAACCAATATCACGCCGCTGATGTTTACAGACACGAACACGCGCCGGTATAACAGAAGATTTTATCGCGCGCTTTATCTGTTTTAAAAAAACGCCCCGCTGAAAAGCGGGGCGCTCAAATTGCAACTTTTGAAAAGAGAAACGCTAACTCTTACGACGGAGGAACGGCAGGAATCCAAGTCCAACCAGCAGACTAAAGGTAGCCGGTTCGGGAACGGCAGTCAGAGTGAACGAATAGTTTGCTGACGAGGGCGTAAAGTTAATGGCCAATTCGGCGGGAGTATTAGCATAAACGCCTTGAGTGTCAACGAGTGTTCCCTCCCCAATAAAACCGCCAGGCTGCGAACTCGATTCCTCGAGAGTTTGCAAATTGAAATCGAAGCGGTTGTTTGGCGTTGTTCCAAGGCTATCAAATGGAGCTGGTCCAGGGCCGCCAATGACCAAAAAGTCAGAAATGGAGACGGTTTGAGGCGTGGAGGTAAGTCCAGTAATGGTCGATGAATACGCGTAAACTTCGGTTGCCTCGGGCACGGTTGCCGCCCACATTCCAGTCGGGACAATTAAAGGTTCAGTATAATTTAAATTGTCCAACATTAGCGAGGAAACGGTATAGGCTCCAGTCTGGGACGAATCCTCCTGGACGCTTAATACTCCGCTAAAACTACTCGCAGTTGCCGCACTTGTCACTGATAGAATCAGCGGCACGAACAGATAGTATTTTTTAAAATCCATATTTTGCTCCTGACTCTGTAAATACAACGTCGCTTTTGCGTCTTTGTGCCTTCAATTAACTGTAATAGTCAAAGAAAGTCAACTAGAAATTTAGCTTTTATTCAGACATTTACTAATGATCGGCAACCAACAATCGGACGATGCCAAACGCCGACCGAAATTCTTGCAAAAATGTTTTCGGCGGCCATCTCGGCCGCCGCGTCAGGCAGATCGCTCGTTCAACTAAAGTCGTACGAATTACCGGTTTTATGCGTTAGACAATTTCCGGCGCAGGCCTTCAACGCCAGCCAGGGCCAAGCCGAGGAACGCCACCGTCAGGCCACCATCTGGAACCGGGGAACCACCGGCACTGGCACCCGCAGCGGCAGAAAAGGTGAATTCCATAGGTCCCGTTGTTACAGGTTGTTCAAGGCCCAAATTCCAGTTAAATGTGGTCGGATCATAGCCGTTCCCGCTCATGGTTCCAGTCCCGGTAATATCCAGGAAAGCCCCCGATTGACTCACAGTATCGCCGGCAAAATCGAATTGAAAGCCTCCAACGTTCCAGAGGTTATTGAGGGCCACGCCTGGTTGCGGACTAAACACCCATGGAGTCGCTGACATGTTGACCATCGTGAACGCTGATATTGAACCGAAGGAGCCGCTGTCAGCAACGACATATACAAGCGGCCAGGAGGATACTGATGTGGCGGTGCTGGGAGAGCTGGTGTTTAGGTTGAGTTCGCCCCCCATTGCGATGGTGCCATTGATCGGTACTGCTTGAACCGAGGTCACTGCAACCATTGCCGCCACTATGCCTGCTATTCCTGCCAATTTCATCGTCATACAAGTTTTGTCCTATTTCACTGTCATTGTTTCAGCATCGGCAATGCCAAACGGCCAAAAGCACTCAATCAAATACAGCAACATATTCATCTTAAACAAGTTGCAGCAATAGATTTCGAGCGACCCATGCCGGCGCAATTAAAAAAAGCGTAAAGAAATCCGACGACACGAACCGATACGACAGAAGCATTTCGTTGTAAGGTGTTTATTTTTAGATACATACGATTATATTGGTTGATTTCGTAAACAGTGTTGACGTTTACGCTCCACGCTCACAGATTAATTATGGGTTCTTTACGCAGCGGAGGCCGATGCTATTAGTCAAATAGGCGGGTGTGCTAAAGCTACGAGCCGCGCACCGTGCAATTGTCGCATTGAAACCCC
>DASYYL010000196.1:0-1833 GCA_035933915.1 Verrucomicrobiia bacterium | reverse complement strand
TTGTTGAATTGAGCGATGCAGTTATGTTCGCTAGCGGTCATGTAGCAGGCAACATTGGCACCGAATTTCTAGGTGAATCTCGGATTGCCTTGAGGCGCGTGTTGGCTGAGCAAGATGGGATTTTGACGGTTCAAGAGCTGGCGGATTTATCCGACGTGCTGAGACAACTAGACGAGTCTTTAGATAGGCGTTGAAAATCCAATATGAAAATAAACTACTTTCGATTGTATTGCCTTGCAGGACTGTTAATGTGCCCGCTTGTGGCGGCGGCACAGGTCGCCGTTACCGTTTCTCAGCCTAAGGTCACAGGGCAAAAGGCTGTGGTGGAACTGACCCTGAAAAATAACCTCACCAACGGAGTCCAATCAGCGCGAGCCATTTGTCTGCTTTTGGACGAACAGGGTAAAATGGTAGGGCAATCCACGAAGTGGGTAATTGGGCAAAACAAAAAAGTCCTCGAAGCGAATGGCGAGGCCAAATTTAACTTTGTGATCACCAGTCCACAACCACTCGTCAGCAGCAACCTGACCGCCAAAGTGATGTTTAGTAAGGTTAATCTTGATAATGGCAAAATGGCCGATGTGCGCCAAGTTGTGCAGGTAATGCCAGCGAGCAGTGATAATAAATCAAAGCCTTAATGCCATTGCCTAACAACTCACCAGCGGCTCACGTTCCGGCTTGAACCCATTGACAACCAATTCCAAATCTTTTGAAATTGGTTTAATTTCAATGCGTGAAATGAAGGGCTTTTTGTCATCAATCTTTTCGTATTTGGCGTCATTTTCCTGAATATATTCAACGCGGTGTTGAATCAGAGCGTTGTAAAGACCAGCCAGATCGCGCCCCTCAATACGGACTTCACACGCCGCGAACGTAAGCAGCAGCGCATCCGAAGGATTATGCTGCACCATTTCAAGGAAGTTGTAAGGCAGCGCAACGCAATCGCCTGCCGTGGCGCGAATGTCCAGCATGGGCGGCGCATTGGTAGTTGTCCTATAAGGCAGCCGATTTTCGTCAATTTCCATTTTCATATACTCATCCTATTTTGAATGTTCTGTTTGCGTTCAGTGGTAATTTTCATCGGTTCAGGTATTTGCCGGACGGCCTTTTGTTCAACGGTGATTGCCTTTTCTTCTCCAATCTTCTGTTTGGACTGGTTAACGTCTTGCCCGAGCCGGACGCGGTAAGTTTTTTTCTTGAGAACTTCCGGCAACGAACCTTTAACCAAATCCAGCGCGGCAGGGCGGAGGGAGGATTTGCTGACGGCGGCAAGTAATTCGTTTTTATCATCCGTATAAATTGTGAGTGTCTCTTTGAACCGGCTGGCCGAGACATAAAATTGCTCGCGGTCAGCGGCCCGGAAGGACTCGGAACTTTCTGCCACAAACACGCGGTCAACACCCTTGCTTTGCGAACTGTAAGACGTGAGGCAATAGCCGTGCGCCAGATTCCCAAAATCCTTTGCGATGACCCAACCGTTTGAAAGTTTGATGTCACCGCCTTTGGTGAAGCCTGCCACTTCTTTCACATCGCCGTTATTGAGCCGTTGCCGGTCATTGGTAAAGCCGTTTTGCGTAATCCGAATCCTATCCCCGACAGCCAGGGCGATTTTCCGGGATTCATAAACGTGGAACTGTGCCGCCATGCCCAAAGGAAGCAAAATCTTTTCCCCATTCTGCCTTTTGACCGATATGCCACGCCCATCCCGCGCCGTTACCGTGATCCGTTCCCCACGCCGAAAGCCGACAAGGTTTTGGTGAAACTGGACAACCATGCCCGTTTGATAATTGCGGGCATCGGCCCTTTGGGCAGTCGTCCATTGCAGGTTTTTGA
>DASYYL010000183.1:0-33889 GCA_035933915.1 Verrucomicrobiia bacterium | reverse complement strand
CGATTTCACGGCTATCCAGAATGGCGTCTATGAACTGGTTCTCCTGGTACGCGGCGGTTCGGCGCAAGCGAATACAAACGTGCAAGTACAACTGAATTCTCAGTGCAAAGTTGGCCAGTTCACGTTTAGCGAGCAGGATTTAAACCTGCCGGTCAATGGCAGTGACGACCCACCACGCGCCCTCCTTCGTAACATACTTGGCGCAGTAATCCGAAACGTCCATGACACAGTTCACCGGCTCGATCCGGTTGCGTCCGTAGCGAGTGAACCATTTTTGCCAGAGGTCCCGGCGCGACTTGTTCTTGCAATCGCACCACAGAGCGTGGACATGGAACCCGTCACGGCCCGGATTTTGTTCCAGCGCGTAGAAATACGAAACGCCCCACATCTCGCGCTTCATAAACTTCTCGTAACAACGTTGCGCCGACCACACCGAGGCGGGCCAGGCAAACGTCAAATGGGCGATCACCTGCCACGGGGCCAGGGAATGAACCCAATCCCCCATCGCCACCGCCAGTTCAGCGGCTTTCAGGCGGTCCACCGGCTCGATATATCGCGCAGCGTTCATTTGCTTCTCGATGTCTGGGCACACCTCTGGGACAAGGATGGGTTGGCGGGGCGGGCGCTACGCGCTCCGCCTCCGCCAAACCCAATCCACGGGGCCGCCCTGCATGGCCACGTTATTCCAACGGCAACACGGAACCGGCCCGGATGATGACGCCGTTCTTGGCGTCAAAACTGTTCGGTTCCATCAGGTCGAACTCGACCACCAGCTTTTGCCCCTCTTTAAACGCGCAGGGGCTTTCCCTGGCGGCCTGTTCCACCGTCACTATGTTGCGCGGGCACCACAGTTGCACCGTGGGCGCTTTGCCATCGGCGCACTGGACCTCGTAGAGGTTCACCACGCCGACCGGCTTTTTGGCTTTGTTCTCAATCGCCCGGTGGCGATGCGCCACAAACCTGACCATGACCATGCGGCGGCCTACCAGGAACTGGCTGATAACATCAGCTTGTTTCACACGATTTTCCTTTGGCTTGCACACGCGAGAGGCGACGCCACGGCCTTCGCCGTTGGATTTACCAACGCTTTGTCCTTGAATGGCTCCGTGGCCGCTGGACGGGCGGGCGGAGCGGCCAAAGCAGCGCCTTTGACGCCCAGGTAATCGTGCAACGCCGCTTCCGTGATCCGCTTATGGCGAATGCCCGGCAGCGCGTTGAGCTGGCCGCGTTGGATGAGGTGGAAGACCGTTTTACGGCTCACCCTCAACGCGGCGGCGACTTCATCGGCAGTAAAGACTTTCATGCGTGCTTTGGGCGTGGCGATGACGCGGCCACGAGGCCACGCCACCGCCCACGCTTGGGCGCAATGAGTTCAGAGAGACTAGCTTGAGGACAGCCCGGCCAGAGTGGATGACCAGGCAGGAGAGAAGACCGTCGTTTCGTGGTTAATTTTTGGGCGAGACTTTAATCAGTTTTTTAGGCGCGGATTTTGTTCGTTTATTTTTTGGCCCTTTTGTTTGATAGATAATTTTTTTGGGCTTTCTTTTTTTTCGTTATACCGCTTATTCATTAGTAATAGCGGCTTTGCGAGTTTTGCAACCGAACTCTGATCGTAGCGCAACGCCGCTGGAAGCGGTCCTGAGCCAGGCCAGGCCAGGAACGAGGACAGGGACGCCGACGAGCTTGATCGAACAGTTTTATCGGGCTCTTAAGCACGGCGCTGCTGACGGCGAAACTCGGTCGAGTGAGATTGTGGAGTGAGAGAGGGCGGCGCTGACGGCACTTTTTTACGATGAGAATTCGGCACTTAACACGTGACGCATTATGCGCATTCCTGACGGACAATCATACTGGTAGATTCAATTAGAGCCGATTCACATCGGCTGCTACGCATCTTCTACTGCAAGTCGGGCGAGTTGCGGATTACGAGGCCGGTGACTTTGTCGAAGCGGGCAGGGGTGACGCCGGGCATGGTTTGGCCTTTGAAATTATCAATTTCCAAACCGTCCACATCGGAACAAATCATGGCCGGGCGCGCATCGTCATGTGTGACGCTGACGTGGACATTTTCCAATTCCAGGTCGCGCACGTGGCGGGCAAACAAGCCGTAGGACGGCATCACGCCAATTTTGCCCGGTTCGGGATAGCCCGTTCCTAATTCTTTTGGATTGCGCGCGGCATCCTCAGCCGTGCCGCCTCCGTTAAACACCATACGGATGTTGTCCAAATGCACGCCTTCGATGTCATCGCCCGGCATTCCGGTGATTTGGATGCCACTCATGCGGTCAATTCCCGTGGCGACGATGTTTGAGATCTGAATGTTCCGGAGGATGCCGTTCGTTGCGTCCGGTCCGCGGTTGCGATTGCCCAGGGTGAGATAAATCGGGTAGTCCACCACGTTCATCATAGCGATGTTGTTGATGGTGATGTTTTCCAGAATGCCGCCGTCCACTTCCTCGAGCGCCAGGCCGTGACAATGGCGAAACGCGCAATTGGAAACGGTTACGTTGCGAAAACCGCCATTTGATTCGGTGCCGAATTTGATGCGGCCGGTTCCGCTACGGCTCGGTTTCATCGTGCCGTCGAGCAGCGTCCCCTCCTGAAACCCGGACACCTGGCAGTTTACGATGGTGAGGTTTTCGGTGATGACGTTCGAACCCAATGCGTATGAACTTTTTGGGCAAAGACCGTCGTCGTTCGGGGAATTGATGCGGCAATTGGAAACCATCGTATTTTTGCAGCAATCAATGTCGATGCCGTCGCGGTCGGTATCCATGGTGACATTGTCAACCGTCAGGTTATCGCATCCAGTAACCAAAATCGCGAAATGGCCTCCGTGATAAATGGTGATGTCGCGAATCAAAACATTGCGGCAGAGTTTCAGGGCGATGGCTTTGTTGCCGAGGCGGCTGGGTGGATATTGTTTATCGCCGGCCTGGCTGCTTTTGCCCCATCCGGAAAATCCGGACATGTGGTCCAGCAATCCGTCACTGCGCACCAGGCCGCCGCCGTTAATCATGCCCTGGCCGGTAATGGAAACATTGGTCAAGCCGACGCCCCACATCAGGCTGTTGTGGAAATAGCAGTGGCCGCCGTCCTCAAAAGGGTTGTACGTCCATGGTTCGGTTTCGTCGTAAACATTCATGCTTTGCGGCGCGCCGAGGATGGTTGCGCCGGCGTCTATCCACAGGTGGATGTTGCTGAGCAAATGAATCGAGCCGCTCAAATATGTCCCGGCGGGAAAATAAACCGTACCGCCGCCGGCCCGCGCGCAGGCGTCGATGGCTTTATTGATGGATGGGCTGTCCAGGGTTGTGCCATCGCCGGTTGCGCCATACGCTTTCACGTTTAAAATGTTTCCAGAGCCGCCATCGGCCGGTGATGAAAATGCGAAAAGAAAGAGAGAAATAAACGCAAGAGGGAGAAAGAGACCGTGTTTCATACGCATTTGATAAAGAGAAATTCGGCGTCGGGCAAGTTGTATGAATGTCCGATAGGCAGAGCGTAGGAGATTGCAGCTAAAATTGTAACCACGGATAAACACAGATAGACACGGATGAGAATGTTCAGGTGTATGCGCTGGGACCCGTTACACACGTTACATGGTTCGCAATCAATGACTTAAGGTGTTACACGCCCCGTTACAAATTGGCCCAGACCCGTTACATTTTCATAAATTGCTGATTGCGAATTATTTAAGGGCGTTACATTAACGCTACAGTTGTAAACCCTCACCTCACCCTGACCCTCTCCCCTCCCATCAGAATGGGAGCGGAGAGGAACAGCAGGCGAACATTTTTGGTAATTCGGGAAATAGTCGGCAATCACCGTTCTGGTGCCTCTTTTGGTAAGTGGCGGCGGTGGCAGCGCCACTTGTCAAGGCTGGGCGCACGGGCTACCGGCGGAACAGCGTGAGTTACGTAGACCCTCACCTCACCCTGACCCTCTCCCCTCCCATCAGAATGGGAGCGGAGAGGGGACAGCAGGCGGACGTTTTAGATCATTCGGCTTACTAGTCGGCAGTCACGCATGAATTGGCGGGAAGTTAAGGGTGGGAGTGGTATTGAGGCGTAGCGCGGCTCAGGGTGAGGGCCGGGGAAAAGGTGGTTAACAAATTATTTGATTTACGACTTAACTAGTGGACAATTTGGCCCGTGGCTCACACCGAACGAGCTCGCCAATTGCGCAAGAAGGAAACGTGGGCGGAGAAACTAATGTGGCGCTGGCTGCGTGATCGGCGATTCAGCAATTACAAGTTTCGGCGACAGCATCCGTTGGGCAATTACTGCGTTGATTTTTTCTGTAAAGAAGCGCGCCTTGCCATCGAACTAGACGGTCGCCGGCATGGTTTTCCCGATGCGCAAAGACACGACGCTGAACGAGATAAATTTCTACAGTCTTTGGGGATCAAAACGCTCCGCTTTTGGAACTCACATTTGAAGCGCAACGGTCAAAGTATTCGTGATACCATTTTCCATGAATTGCAAGAGCGCGCGCCGCATCCGTTGCCCAGCTATACTCGTCCCATGACAGCGGAAAACGTTAGCTAGGTGACCCGGTGACCCTCACCTCACCCTGACCCTCTCCCCTCCCATCAAACCCGCCTTCGCGCGCCCGCAATGACGCAGCAGGCCGTGGTCGTTAGAGTGCTACGGCGGGCCAGATGGGAGCGGAGAGGGAATAGCAGGCGGACGTTTTAACGGTTTCCGAACCGTTCTTTGGCGTTTTGGAAATGGCTGTGGCCGGAACAAGATTTCCGACGCGGCCCAGGCCAAAGGGCGGCATATGATGGTAGATGGTTTCGGAAGAGCCGGGACCGATGGCGTACGTTTCGTGCCAGATACCCACGTCACCGCTGTTGCCGACTGACCGCGTGAATGCGGTCCAGGCCGGCAGATGTTGCATGTTTTTGTTCGTCGCGTACTCCATCAGGCGCGCTACGGAACGCCAATATTGGAGTGAGATGATAGAGCGTCCGAGCCAGAAGTGGCCTCCCAGGTATCCCAATTCCTTGTGCGCCTCAAGTTCGCGCAACATTCGGGGCATCGCTCGCGCCACCGGGAACCATTTATGAATCTTGAGCGGACGATTGATTCGCATCCCGATTAGGAAGATGCAGAATGCGTCATCCATCCGGGCGGTCATCCTTTGGGAATTGATGGGAGCGCTCATGGGTTAGGACGTTGAAGCGTTGAAGCGGAGTGCGGCTGAGTGTGGGGTTGAGCGGCACCAGCCGCAGCAGTGCCGAAAATTGGGACGCGCTGTGGCTGGTCTTCGACACAGCCGCGCTCCGTACGTCGGTTCATGGAGATTACTTGCGAATGATCTTAAATCCGAAGTTCGGCCCCAACGCAGTGGTGAAGGCCAAATGTATCCAAAGCATCGCCACAGGCTCCAGCAAACGCGCGATCTTCAGTGGTCCGGCATCCACGGTTTCAAATCCCAAA
This sequence comes from Verrucomicrobiia bacterium, assembly GCA_035933915.1. Classification (GTDB taxonomy): domain Bacteria; phylum Verrucomicrobiota; class Verrucomicrobiia; order Limisphaerales; family UBA11358; genus UBA11358. The sequence continues at coordinate 28,442 of DASYYL010000183.1, read as the reverse complement.
TCATCGGACAATTGCCTGACGGATTTCTTTGCGCCGGTATCGTCGCCGCAGATGAACATGGTTGCGCTCTGTCCGCCAAATTTTGGATTGGCCATGTTCATTGAGCCGATGGTGTTGAACGCTTTCACAACTTTGGCGCCTTTGGCCCATTGCGCAATTTGTTCGCCGGCGGAGGCCGTATGGCCGACGAGCAAACCTTTTTCCAAAAATGCCGGCGACGATTCCAGTGGATTGACGGCGTCAATGAGAACTTTACCTGCGAGATTTCCCGCCGATTGCAGGGCTTCCTGCGCTCCCTGCCAGGGCGTTGCCAGCAGGACGACATCGCATTGCGCGACCGCATCGGGAATGCTGGCGGCTGTGGCTTTTCCTTTTGCGTCGCTGATCAGCTTTTTGACTTTTTCGTCGTTGACGTTGCGAACGGCGAAGACGACCTGATGGCCTTTGGCCGCCCAGGCCGCGCCGAGTGTTCCGCCTACGTTGCCGGCGCCAATGACTGCGATTTTCATAAACGTCCTTTCGTTAAAGAAAAATTTAAATGGTGGTTTACTTTACTGCTCCGATGACCCTCTTAAATTGGACGACAATAGCGGGAAGTCAAGGGGGCGGTTTGCACCGCGGCGACCAATGCGGAATGCGGAACCCTCACCTCACCCTAACCCTCTCCCCTCCCACCGGTTTGCACCGGGGCCACCATGGGAGCGGAGAGGGAACGGCAGGCGGACGCTTTATGTCATCCGGAAAATAGTTGGGAGTGACCGATTGCAGGGGCGAATTGGATCGGGACCTATGGGACGGATCGCATGTATAGGCTGAGGACCGCTCCGTCACGGTCGAGGCTCTGTCACTATTGCGCCGGTTTCGGTTGTGGTTTCGGCTTTGGTTTGGCCATGACAATGGTGAAAGTACCGGCGATATAGCTTTTTGAATCATGGGGCACGCACAGATAAATCTGACCCGGAATCCTTCGTCCTTTGGCGTTATCGAGTTTCAATTCCATGGCGCAGCCGTTCTGAAACGTTTCAGTCTTCTTTTGTCCGCCATCTATCCAACCGATCTCAATTTTTGGGGAGTCACTTCCGGACGCCGTTTTGAAACTCGAAACTGTGGTTCGCAATGGAATCACCCAAGTTGTGAATCAGCACCCACTCCTGCCCATCAGAAGAAGGCGTGGCTTTGGCTGGGGGTGAGGACGAGGCATCCCACCCAAATCACTGCATCCCACGAGAAGCCGCCTCCCGATACAACAAAAACAATTGGTCAGGCCGGACGAATACGACTTCGTTCGTGTTAAATCTATTGGCGATATTCAACAGGTCGGTCGGCGTGATGTTCCACGAAACTGCCTGGCCGGCGATGAATAGAGGGGCCGTGCCGTTCCAACCACTCGCGGCATTCTTGATGGCGGAGATGATGGCGTTGGTGTCCGGCGAATACGTCGGCGTTAATGGGATAGTTTTCAGCCCGTGGTTGACGGCGTCGTAATTGCCGCCCTGGTCAAATAATCCGAGGAGGGTCGGACAATTCGTTGCATAAGCGCGAGCGATTCCAGCCGTCACATTGTCCCAGACCGTAATGGTGCGGATACCACTACGACGGAGATAGGCATCCGACTTTGCGGTGAAGGCAGCGACATTTTCCGGACTCCAAAGTTCCAGATGCGCGTAACCAGCGCCGTCGGGTCCGGAGACAAGGCAGTCATTGGATGAAGCGGTGGTCCAATAATAATCCAGCATGGCGGGGTCCAGGTCGCACGCGAGCGCGTCGATCGTCCAACCGATTGGCACTTTGCCCCGGTCCGGACTGGCCCACCACATTTTCATCACGTGTTGCATGTATTGGGCGTTGTCGCCGTCACTGAGAATGAGTGAGACGTAAACTTTGTTTGTGAGCGGCAGCGGGGGCGGAATTTGGGGGACATGGATGGCGCATTGAACGCCGCTAAAGACGGAGCCGTTCCGATAAAAATCGCTCGCCAGAACGGGGATCCCGTGCTGCGCAATCCACGTCAGGCCATCGCCTTCACTGGGCCACCAGCCAATGTAAAGGGCATTTGCGGGAGTCATGCTCGACACGAACTGGTCCAACATTTTGGCATTCTTTCGTCTTGCCGGGTCCAGCCAAACGGTCGCCGACTTTATGGCGACAAGATAATCGCGGAGATTTCCATGCAATTTCGGTTGCATTCCCGCAATGATGCGATGCGTACATGCCGGCCAATAATTGGTGTAAAGCCAGGCGTAAATCTCATTTCTGTAGGTAAACCGTCCGCGCAAATCGTCTTTGATGGAAAGATTGTACGGGGAGTTGGTCAACGTGTTGAGCAGGCCCGGGTCACAGATGAGTTCATTGTTCACGCCAGCCATGGTCGTGGCCAAATTTAATGTATCCGGCTCGGTCGGGTCGGTGACAACTAATCCAGTCACATAACTGCGGTATTTCAAAATGCAATCGTAACCGTTGGCAGCGTTGTAGTTTAAATTGTGAAGATTGAGCCAGGTGAATTTGCCTTCGCCGTCGCCACTGGTGACGCACACAATCTGCGGTTGCGTCCGGTTCACAATACCTTCGAGAGAAGCGAACAGATCAACTTCCGGCCCCGTGCTGGAACTGATGTCAATCGCGTCAAGGACGGCCGCTGGTTTTGAAAATGCGGGCAACATTTGGTTAGTTGGCCACGTGAGGACCTGGCCATGGGCGACCGAGAGGCACAGGGCGAAGAACAAGATCAGTAAACCCTCGACACCACGCTTGCGTCCTGGAGCGCGGTGGTGGCAACCCCGAAAGCTTTCGGGGGACACCGCTTTCGAAGCAACGGTGTCATCCCGCAGAGCGGGACCCTCCAAGACCGTGCAGCGTCCCGGACGATTCAAAAGATTTAGCATAACTTCAATCCGTGTCCTTCCCCAGTTCGCTGGCCCGCAAATTGGAAAAGCTTGAAATGGATTTGTCCGGGTCCTCGCAAAAGTCACGGACTCCAATCGTTCCGTTCGCAAAATGACTGTCGCTGACTTCGACAGCCGGTTGATTCGAGCTGTTGATGAAAACCTGGAGAAGCGAGCCGAGCGCGCGGATCTTCATGTGATAAAATTGATTTGCCGTGATTGTCATCGGCACGTTCTTGATTTCATGCCAGCCGTTGTCGGCATAGCCAAATTCCAATTCAGACTTTTCAGAGTCAATGCCGGTATAATAGCCGCAGTACGTGTCCGCGCCGATGTCCGGCTTGCTGACGCGGAAAATCAGCCCGGCGTTGCCGGCGTCGCCCACCCGGACGTCGCCTTCATAGACGAAGTTTGTAAAAGCCGTTGCCATGGCGATGGCCTTCGCGCCGTTGGCGGAGCCCGGCACCGTGCACAAGGCGCCGTTTCGCGCCATCCAATTCCCGCCGAACGTCGTCCAGCGGCTGCACCAGGATGGGTCGAAATTTTCGTTGAATGAACCCGCTACCGGCGAAGGCGTACCCAAATACGGAAACCAACTGATGCGCAAGCGCTGCGAGCCAAACGGCGTTAATGTGAGGGTTTCCAGCGGACTATCGGACGCGAGCGGACTGACCGGCGGCTCAAAGGCATGCGTGCCGCGCCAGCCAATTGTCCAATCGGGCAGACGTTTCGCCCGGGCAAAAAGAGCGACCGAAGGGTTCGCGGGATCAAACGGGTCTTCCGGCACAGAACCGAAATTGGTAAACGTCAACGAAGCGGCTGGATTTTGCGGGTCCAACCGCAACGCATAATTCCACGGAGTCGTGGCATGTATTTCGAACTCGTCAAAACCCGGGACCAGGGTGTTTGTCTTGTACACTGTCCATTGTTCTCCTATGCGCAGCGAATAAACGAGCGGCCCACGGTTGATGGCCACTGCGCGGCTTGGCCCCGCAAGGGTCTGGATGGGCATTGGCAGGTTGACGACGACTGAATCGCCGTTGGACCAGGCGCGCTGGATGCGAAAAAATGAGCCGGCGGCAACGCCGGATTGCGCCTGGCCATTGACGGTGACCGTGGATTGTCCGCACCAACCCGGGATGCGCAACACGAGTGGGAACGCGGCAGGCCGATTCATTGAAATTTTCAGGCGTACTTGTTCCTCAAACGGATAGGCGGTGTCTTCCGTGATTTGCACCTGCGCGCCGCCAATGGCGGCATTTACGACAGTGGGGCCGTAGGCGATAACGGCCAAACCTCCATCCGCCGTGGCCGCCCATGAATTTTGGACGAACTTCGGCCAGCCCATGTGGAAATTGTAGCGGCAGCACGGATAACCGGAATAGGGTCCCGGAAGCGTCCCATTCGCATAGTCCTGGTCAAAGCCGTGGCCGCCGTAAACGGCAATGACGTTATTCGCCAAGGTATAATATTGAATGCCTTTGATATGATTGGCCAGGGCGGCAGGCAATGCGTTGAAGGAAATTGTTTCGAGCCGGTCGGCCAGCGAAGGGTCCCCGGTGATACGTACGGCGGTTTCGAGGCTGAGCATGGCTTCGACGATTGCGCATAGCTCCACGCCCTGGATGCTGGCGTCGCCCCCGAGAAATTCCGTGCCGCTGTTGATGCCAAAGGACAGCGCGTTTTCGCGCATCAAGTTGTCCAGGCCCAGCGAAACGGCATTCGGCAGACCGGGTTCACGCGCGAGCTGATCATAAACCGCAGGCATCTTCAGCGCCTGTTCAACATTCACGTTATGCTTGGGCTGAAAATCTTTTCCAAACAGGTCAAAATCGTCGTTCGTGAAAATGCCGGGCCAGTTATAAGCTTGCCGGCGCAGCAATCGGACGAGTGAAAGCAAATCGGTATCGCCCGTCCGGTTGTAGAGCCAAAGGGCCACGTCCATTTCATCGCCGGCGCGGGCTCGTCCCCAATCGTTGAGCGGCCGGGCCGGAAGATTGGCGAGCATATAGTGAAAATAATTGTCCAGGACGGCGGGAACGCGCGGGTCTCCGGTGGCTTCGTAATAGTCTTTCAACGCATAAGTGGCAACCATTCGAGGCCACCAATCGGAGTTTGAGGCTGGGCCGATGTAACCGTCCATCCGCTGATGGTCAAGCAGCCAGTCGATCCATTTCCGGGCTTTTTGTTTAAGGACCGGGTCGTTCAAGGTGTAGGCGAGGGCGATCAGGCCCTTGAAATAATATGGGCCGCGTTCCCAGCTTTCACCGGCGCCGCCCAGCCAGCCGCTGTTGGCGCCGAGGTCGTTTGCATAAAGCGTTTCGGCATTTCCAGTCAGGCCGTCGCGCTGCAACTCACATTGCTTGAGCAGCCAGCCCATTGGGCGGACACTTCCGAGCGGCAACGCCACATAAGGCGTTGCCATGAGAGGCAGGCGATTGGCGACAACGGGTGTGGGAGGGAGATTCGTCGAAAATGGAAATTCAGTCGCGCAGGCCATCGAAACCCAAATCATCCCCGCCGAAACCGCCGGGACAATGAGCTTAATCGTTGCGCTCACGCGATTTGTGGTGCGCTAGTTTTTTTGGACGTCGACCAGGCCAAAATCAATGTATTGTCCGCCAACGGTTTGATGGCAGTGCACGGCGATTACGTTTTTGCCGGGCTTGAGCGCGGCTTTTCCCGCTGGAGTCAGGGGAAACGAATCGTAATCGTTAATGTAACCGCCGGCCTTGACAGCGAGCACGCCGTTGATGTAAACCTCGGCGTCTTCATCGTGATGCATCCAGCCTTCCAGGTCGTCGTAATTTGTGGGCATGATATCGACCTCGCGGCGCAGCCAGATATCGTCAGTTTGCCAGATGGTCCCGATAAATGCGCCTGGCGTGCCCGGCGTGCCAAAACCGCTTTTACCTTTTGCCCAGGACGAGTCATCGAAATTGGCGCGAGTCCAGTCGCCGTCCGGTCTGGCCAAAGTATAACTCCATACTGCCGGAGCCTGATCGGCCGCAGGAAGAATAACGGTCATCTTTTCCGGTGGCGGAATCGGCGCCCAATTGGCGGCCTTTGTTTTGTCCTGGCCGGCGTATTTCCGCCAGGACGGCTTGTCGTAAAGCATCTCCAGAAAGACGCCGCCAACGACCGGGCGCGCGTCGAACCCAACTCTGCGCGCTGTTTTGGTCTGGTACCAATCGCTCATCGGAGTGCGGTCGGGCGTGGAATTCAAAAACGCGACGACATGATCGACGAGATCTTCGAAGTCCGACCGGTTTTGCGTGAGCGTTGCGGTCCAGGTCGTCCAATCCAGCTTGGTATATTCCTTGCGAGAGTCCAGGGGAAGGCCGTATTCATTTTCTGTCTTTTTGTAAAACGCCATTTCCTTTTCCGCAACGGAATCGGGAAACAAATTCAATCCGAGGATTTTGTCCCAAACCAAATTATACTTTTGGCTCCACGTATCGGGCCGGTTAAACGCGAGACGGAAATGGTCGCCGTCATCGGCTTCCTTTACCCATCGTTGCGCGCAGTTGCGGGCGAATTCGGAGTATTGCGCGGCGTCGGCGCTCTGCCCGCGCATTTCACATAACTTTGCGTACGCACCCAGCGCACAAATGGTTTTGGCGGACAAATTCACATTGTGAGCGAGATGGCCGGCGAAATCGTCGGTGCAAAGCTGGTTTTCCGGATCAAATCCCCTGGCCTTGAGGTATTGCGCCCATTTTTGAAGCTGGGGCCAATACAGTCCGGCGAAATCGGCGTTGCCTTCCATTTCGGCCACCGCGCAAAACAGCAGGAGCAGGTTTCCGCTTTCCTCGACGGGCATCTGGTCAACCTCGGTCCGTTCGCCGCCGCCGTAAACCTGGCCGTTCGCGTGAGGGTACGTTCCCAGGTCATGCGGCGCAAAAGGGAATTTCCAGCGGCTGCTGGCAGCGTAATTCATGAAAGGCACGATAAATGACTTGGCCAGCGTGGGCCCGAACAATAAAAATTGCGGCGACATCGGGTAGAATACGTCCGAGGTGCTGATGCAGCCGTTGGAATGGTTTTCCTTGCAGAAAAACATCGGCTGGCCGTTGTCGTCGGCCACGAATGCGCCGGAGGCAAAACACTGCCGGTACGCCAACGCGCCCAACTGCGCATACTCTTCACCGCCGGCCCTGCGCAAATCCCGCATCAATTTCTTGTCAAATGCCGGACAACGATTTTGCAGCGAGCCGTAATCTCGCACCGCCGCCTGCAACAGGTCAGCCGCCTGCCAGCCGTTGCGGCGCCAGTAAGGGCGCAAATTGTGTTTCATGTATTGGATGGAATATATTTCGTCATAGGCCAGCATTAACCAGGACGACGCGGGCCTGGACCCGACAGCACCCAAATCCGCAGCAAATGCGATGACCGAGTCGTTGCGATCGTTGTTTTGAAGCGACGCCCGGTCCGCAGGCGGAGGCAGTGCGCCATTATTGAGGAAGCTTTTCCGCGCGCTTTCGGCTGTATTGGCCGTTAAATCCGCCGCTTCGCCTTCGGGCGCCGCCAGATAGAAATATCCCCAATCGATGCGGATGTCGTCGCCCTTTTTCTGGAGCACCGGCTGCTCGACCGAACCGATACTCCAGGCCTTGAATCCAGTAGCGTCGGCTTTTTGAAAATTGACCGATTGGTCCGAAGTGTTGACGGCAAGCTCGGAACCGGCGTCAAAATAAATGGAGACGTTGTGTTTATGACCGTCAATGGAGCGCGCCTGCCACGTCAAATACGTGACCGGCCGGGCCAATAAATCCAGGTCGCCAGGCAAATCGCCGTTCATGAAAGTCAAGGTCAACATTATGCCGGCGCCTTCAAATGTATAAATGGTCCGCGTAGGGAGGACTTCAACACTCAACTGTTGAAGGGCCGCCACGCCATCGGGTTTAGTCCCCATCACACGAAAACTTTGCCCGTCCACTCGCACCAGGCTGGTGAGACATTGCGATTTGCCCGTCCAGTGAGTGGTATCGACGTCAGTTAAATGGTCGGCGGCCGACCAGACGCTGAAATACGGGTCGCATGCGACCAATGGCACGGCCGGGGGACGAAACGTTTCTGCCTTTAAATTTCCTGAAAGACCCAGAGAAAAAACAGGGAAAAGGAAAATAAAATTCCGGAAGTTAAAAGAAAAATTGCCCATTTTGAAAAGTGACATAACCCGCCAAAATCCCGTTATCGCTCGAGGGCGGCGTAATTCGCCGGGATTGTCCACGTGGATTCCCAATGCGGGCTATTGTCATTGTTCCAGCGACTGCGCCAATAGGCGCTATTTGGGTCGATGACATCAATTCGCCGCGGGGTCTCCACGTGACCATCGCCGAAAACAATATCCGTATGGTAGGAATGCCGATTGCATGGGCATTGCGGGTGCCATTGCGGATCCTGGGTCTGCATCCACTGCGTGGGCGGCGTGGTATTTGCAGCATATTCAATTTGACCGGCCGGCGTATCGGACCGGACATCGGCAACGGCGATCATATCCGCCGGATGACGCATTATGGATTCTTTCACGTTGTTTGCCCCGGTAGGCGAGACGTCTCCGCCCAATCCCAGACATGTGGGCCAGCCTAGATTCAGCCCCCAGTCATTCCAACCATATGAAAAACGGGTTCCGTTATTACCAGGATCGCCCGTGAGAATGCCATACCAATCCAATTTGCCATTTTCGCCCACGACCCTGGAGATGGTCGAGTTTCCATTGGTATCCCAGACACTCTGCTGAAGCGCGCCAGGACACCAGAAGACCTTTCGGCCTCCGCCCGTATAATTCAAGAGGCGAGGTTGCCAGACATAATAGGATTGTGAATTCGGCGTTATCTTTGTAAGGCAATTTGGAAAGTAACCATTAAAATCACTGGGATACATGGCCACCGCAATGCCGATTTCGCGCAAGTTGCTGATGCAAGAGGCCTGCAGACCTCGTTGCTTCGCTTTGTCCAATACGGGCAACAAAATGGCGGCCAAAATGGCGATAATGGCAATAACCACCAAAAGTTCAATCAATGTGAAGGCACCCCGGGGAACCCGAATTGGCAAAGGACCAGATTTATGTAGCGAAACTTTCATTTAAAACTGCACAATAGGACACTGAACGCGATTTGTTTATCGCGCTTAGACGGCATTGCAACTGCCTCATTTGTTCTCATGGTTTCACATACCTTACTTGCGTCCTCCCCCTTTGTCATGTGGCATGAAATGGCCACATGCGCTATTAGAATATCGCTATGAAATTAATAGGGTTTAAGCTATTAATCGGATGTGAAACCCGCCCGGAAAAAGCAACGGACGAACTTGAAAACCGGAGGTTCCAAGCAGAATTCCCCCTCTATCAGCCCCCGAAAATTGTGGCTTTTCCGGTTGGCGCTCGCCATTGGTGTTCCGATTGTCTTTTTAGCGACAATAGAACTGGTTTTGCGACTGGTTGGTTTTGGCTATCCCACTGGATTCCTGCTTTCGTGGGACCGGAACGGACACTCGGTATTTGTGCAAAACAATCGGTTTGGCTGGCGTTTTTTTGGGGCGGCCATGGCCCGAATACCGGAACCATTTTGCATTCCAAAGGAAAAAGACCCGGACACTGTCCGTATCATTGTTTTTGGGGAGTCGGCCGCGCAGGGCGATCCTCAGCCGCGTTTCGGATTATCGCGAATGTTGCAGGCGATGCTGGAATTGCGTTATCCGGGAACGCGTTTTGAAGTTATCAATGCCGCGATGGTGGCGATTAATTCCAATGTGATTCTCCCGATTGCTCGCGATTGCGCCGGAGCGGATGCCGACGTATGGGTCGTTTACATGGGCAACAACGAAGTTGTTGGACCCTATGGGGCCGGCACAGTATTCGGGCAACAGACGCCGCCACTCGCACTGATTCGCGCCGGCCTGGCGTTGAAAGCCACGCGCGTCGGCCAACTGCTGGACGCCCTGGCCAGAGGAATTCACAAGTCACCAGCGGATCAAAACCAATGGGGGGGGATGGAAATGTTTCTGAACCAACAAGTCCGCGCCAACGACCCGCGCATGAATACCGTGTACGATCATTTTGCCCGTAATCTCTCGGACATCATCAGGTCTGGAAGGCAGAGCGGCGCGGGCATTGTTGTCAGCACCGTGGCGGTAAATTTGAGGGATTGCGCGCCATTTGGTTCAGAACACCGGCGGGGATTGACGGACACACGAAAATGGGAATCGTTCTATCAGAGCGGAGTCGCGGCACAAACGGCCGGCGATAACAAGGCGGCCGCGGACGCATTTCATGAGGCGGCTCAGATAGATGATGAATATGCCGAACTTCGTTTTCGCCAGGGCTGCTGCGCGCTGGCGCTCGGCCAAGCTGCCGAAGGGCAAAAGCAGTTCATCGCTGCCCGCGACCTGGACACGTTGCGATTTCGCTGTGACAGCCGATTGAACGGTTTGATCCGGCACACGGTTTCGGGTTGCAAGGATTCGCGGGTCGTCCTGGCGGACGCGGAGGATTCATTTGCCGAACAAAGTCCAAACGGCTTGCCGGGAGACGATTTATTCTACGAGCACGTTCATCCGACCTTTAGAGGTAATTATCTGTTAGCGCTCACTTTGGCTCCAAAACTGGAAAGTCTTTTGCCGGCACGCGTAACCGCGCAAGTTCCGGCGAGCCGTCCCTGGCCGCCTGAAACCGATTGCGCGCGGCGGCTGGCATGGTCCGATTGGGATGAGGAGGCAGCTCTGGCTGAAATTCTTTCCCGGCTGGCCAAGCCGCCATTCACCGGCCAAATGAATCACCAGGCAGAGGCCAATAAAATACAAGCTGGACTGGAGAATTTAATATCGGCGACGCTACCTTCGGGCATTCGCGCCGCCGAAAACCATTGCGAACTGGCCCTGGATTCAGCACCGGACGATCCGGTGGTGCGGGAACAGTTGGCGGTGCTGGAACAATCGTCCGGTGATTTGACTGACGCGGAGAACAATGGACAACGCGCCGTCGACATTCTCCCGAGCAGTTCGGAGGACTGGTCGCAATTGGGAACTACCCTTGCGGAGGAGCACCGATACGATGACGCGTCGGCGGCCTTCCGACGGAGCATTCATTGGGACCCCGAATCGCTCTGGGCAATAAAGAATCTCGCCCAGTCGCTGAATGATATGGGCCGACCGGAGCAGGCGATTAACGAATACAAGCATGCCCTGGCGGTGAACCCGCATTTTGGGCCGGCGTGGCTGAGCCTTGGGCAACTCTATGAAAAGATGGGGAAACAGGCTCAGGCCGAAGATTGTTATCAGAAGGCGCTGTCGAACCGTGTCAGAAACGGTCCGGAATTAAGAACATTGGCCCAATTTTGTGAGAGCCGCGGCTGGCGTGAAGCCGCAGCAACGAATTACGACGATGCCATAAGCCTAAGTCCCGGTGACGTGACGGTCTACCTGGAAGCGGGACAAAACCTTGAGGCGCTCAACCGTCACGCTGATGCCGAACAGAAGTTTTCCGACGCGGTCAAACTATCGCCGGATTCAATGCAGGCCCATTATCTCTACGGCCTGGAACTTGGACGCGACGGCAACGCTTCCGGGGCCGCTGAACAATTCCGTGAAGCCGTGCGAATCATGCCCGATTTGCCCGAGGCGCGGTTAAATCTCGGAATAGCGTTAGAAAACGAAGGCCAATACTCCGAAGCGCTTGCGCAGTTTGAGAGGGTTTTGGAGCAAGATCCGTCGAACGCGATTGCGCTGAGTCATGCGAAAGCATTGCGGTCAAAGTTGGCACCGGGGAAACATTGATTGAACACGGCGGCGCGTCCGATGGGAGAATGGCCAAGCAAATGCCGCAGATCAGATTCGCGGTGGCAGCGCCACTTGCGATCTCGCGCGGTTTCGCAGTCAGCGGCAGGAGTTTTGACGACATTACCAGGGGTGGTCGCGCTCCCGGAGTCGCGCTCGACCCCAGGCTAATATCCTGTGCCCATTCAGGGCCCTCAGTTGGCGGCTTTGCCGACAGGAGCAAATAGAAAGGCCGGAGCCAAAAGCGGCTCCGGCCATTTGATGATCCGACCAAATACGAATGGCCTTAAGGGACCAAAAGCCTGAAGAACGTGGCTTTGTTCGTTGCTGGCACGGTATACGGAGATGCAGCGGCGCTGTTGGTGGTCCAGGGGCCGAGTATATTGGTGGACTGTAATAAGGTTCCGGTCTGCCAGCTCACGACCACATTTGCTCCGGCCGGGGCAATGTGGAGAGTTTGCGGGCCTAACACAAAGGTCCCGTTGTAGAGGCCTTGCACCTGGGCGCCTGTGAAGGCCTGATTAAATACGGCCACGTGGGCGACGTCCGCGTCGGTCAGCAATCGCCCTGTTCCATAGTCTGGCGAACCGCCGATCCAAACATCAAGGTTGGCGCCGGTTGGAGCCGCTGTGATGGTGTTGCTGGCCACTAACACGCCGTCGAGATAAAGGGAGCCATTATTGGCCTGACCAGGATTTCCCGTATAGGTATAGGCAACCATGTGCCAAGTCGCGTCGTTAATATTATCGGTTGCGGGGGCTGTTGCATCGGAGGCTGAACCGCCGTCGTTTCCGCCGGGCAACGCGCCGCCGGGGGCGCCATTTTCGGTGATGCTGATGCGCCAGGAATTATCGCCATGGCCGACAATGCTGGCGAACTGCGCCGCCGTAAACACCTGGACCCAAGCCGTTATCGTGATGGGGCCGGTGATGTTCAACTGTCCCTGGGGAATGTCCGCAATCGCAGAGGCAAATTGCACAGCGGAACTTGAACCGCCGAAGAACGATTGCGAGGGTCCTGCCTGGGCAAGACTGAAACTGGAGCCCGTGGCAGTGGTTGTCATGTAGGTTCCATTGTCCCCGCCAATCACATCATAAGCGATCGTGCCGCTGGTTTCCTGCAAAGGCCAATAGGCAACCGGGCCATATTGCAGGACGGTTTGCTCATAGGGACTGGGAGTCACAATGGAGACGACCAGGTTAGAACTCATAATGCTTCCATCCAGATTGCTGACGAGGACGGTATACGTGCCGGCGCTGGACAACTGCACGTTAGGAATTGTCAGCGCAGGACTGGACGAGGTACTGATAGGCGTTGCGCCGTTGTCGAAGAACCAGCGGTAAACGAACGGAGGCGTTCCGATATTGCTCACGCTGGCGACCAATGTTCCGCCTTGCAGGAATGTTTCGTTAGTCGCCGGCTGTTGAGTGATAATCGGAGGGCTCGACGGAACTGAAATGATGGAGCTTGTCCCAGTCGTGCCGTTGACAGTGGCACTGATGGTGGCGTTGCCCGTGCCGACGGCGGTGACGACGGCGCCGGGGCTGACCGTCAGGACGCCAGTGTTGCTGCTGGACCAATTTGTAACTGCGCCGGAGACACTCACGCCGGACGCTTCCGTAAAGTTGCCGAGGGCGCTGGCAGGCTGGGTCTGGCCCTGGACCATAGTGTAGTTCGTTACGGTGACGTCAATCGCGGTCGGGTTCAGATTTGTCACGACAACCGAGGGGCCCGCTACCGCGGCAACCGCCTCATACAAAGGCGTCACGGCGCCATCCCAAATCCGGAATTCATAGACTGTGCCGGAGAATTGATTATCACCGAATATATCATTGCCCAACATATTGCTGACGGTGCCGCTCGAACCGCCGATGTTGTGAGGCACATAGGTGCTATTCGGCAGGGTCAGAGTGGCAATCGAAGCGCCATTCGTGTACAGATCCGCCAAAAGGCTGGCGGCATTCACTGTCAGGGCGACATACTGTTCGGAGCCATTCGGGAACGGAATAGACGTGTTCAAATCATCCTCATTGTTATTCGGTTCGAATGCGGTAATCGTGTTTCCATTGTTGCGCCCCGGTGCGGGTGCCGGGCACAATTCAAAATTCACGGCGGTGCTGTTGGCAAAATCCCAAAGGGTTGCCCATTCATTTCGCGAGTTCTGGGTGACCCAGGTTTCAATGGTGACCGAGGTCGTATTTGTCAGCAATCCATGAGGAAGCAGCACATAACCTGAATAGGCAAATCCACCGTGCGTATTGCCCGGCAGGGAAAGGCCGTTGGCGATCGTGGCGGCGCTGCCGCCGTTTGGCGCGACGATGGTTCCATTGGCGCCGCCGACGGAATCGGACGCGTCGCTGACGAAACTGTAACGGTGCTCAAGAATCGCCTGATCGACGGTCAAAACTGCTGAAACGTTGGTGCTTCCCGCTGTATTCGAAATGTGAACACTGTAGGTTCCCGCGCTGGTGAGCGCGACGTTCGTCAAAATCAACGTAGGAGTAGTAGCGCCGGCAATAGGGTTGCCATTAAAGTTCCATTGGTAACTCAAGGCGCCGCCAATGGCCGAGACACTAAAACTGACCGAATCATTCACAGCCACCGTGGCATTGCTGGGATATTGCGGGACGATGGGAGGCGTTGTCGCGACTGTAATCGTCGCGCTGGTGGCCGTCACGCCACTCACAGTGGCGCTGACCGTGGCGGTGCCGCCGCTTACGGCGGTGATTAATCCACTTTGGTTGACCGTGAGAACGCTTGGATTGCTGCTGATCCAGTTGGTGGCGCCGCCGGTCACATTCACACCGGACGCCTCAGTGAAATTGCCAACCGCTGAGGCCTGCTGGGTTTGGGAACCGATCATGCTTGAATTGGCAACATCGATAGCCAGCGACGTTGGCGTCGTGTTTGTCACGATGACCGAGGGACCGGCGGCGGAGGCAATCGCTGTATAGACCGGGGTGACTGCGCCATTCCAGATGCGGAATTCATAAATGGCGCCCTGGAATTGCGAATCACCATAGATGTCATTGCCAAGCCAGTTTTGGGATGTCCCGGCTGAGCCTCCGATAGCGCCGGGAATATATGTGGTATTTGGATATGATGCCAAGCCGGCCAAAGCGCCGTTGGTATAGATGCTGCCTGTCAACGTGCCGGCATTAAAAGTGAAGGCCGTATAAACTTCCTGACCCGATGGAAAGAGATTACCGGTGATAGCATCAACCTCGCCGCCGTTCGGGGTGTCGGCCACGTCCAGATTCAGGATGCCTCGCTGCGGAAACGGACACATTTCGAAGTTTTGGCTGCCATTGTTGGCAAAGTCCCAAATGGTCGCCCACTGGTTGGCTGTATTCTGGGTAACCCAGGTTTCGACGGTGAGCGAGGTCGTATTGGTCAATATTCCGCCGGGGAAGGCGACATAACCGGAGTAACCTCCGCCTCCGCCGCCCGGCAAGACAAGGCCGTTGGAGATGGTGGCATTGGTGCCGCCGTTGGGTGCGACGAGGGTTCCATTCCACGCCGGTCCGCCCACCGAGTCCGAAGCATCACTGACGAAGCTATATCGGTGCAAGAGCGTTTGGGCGCCGGTAACAAAGATTGTGGGGCTGGTCGCGGTAACGCCATTGACGGTGGCACTGACCGTAGCGTTCCCAAGTCCAACCGCTGTGATGACGCCGCTGCTGGGGTTGACCTGGAGAACGTTCGGATTGCTGCTGACAAAGTTGGTGGCTGCAAGGGTGGCGTTAAAGATATTCGTGCCGGTTACCGCGAGCGTGGTGTCAATTGTCGACAGGGCGACGTCCGTAAGCACCAGGTTCGTACTACTGGGCACAAATGTCACCGATGCAGGGGTCCAGTTGCTCACCACATTGGTGGGGCCGGCCACATCATCAACCGCGATCTGATACGAGCTAAGGGCACCGTTGTAAATGCGAAATTCATAGATGACGCCCTGCCATTGCGGATCCGACCACGGATCCTGGCCGATAAAGCAGGTCGAAAAGTTCTGAACGCCGGGGGTATAAGAGTTATTCGGAGCGGTAGCGCTCGCGATCACGCTTTGCCCTTGCCAGACGGTGTCCACCAAAGTCGAGGCATTAAACGTCACCGTATAATGCGTTTCGGTCCCCGCCATGCCAACGCCTGATTGGGAATCCGTCTCGTTGTTGTTGAGTCGCAGGGCCTGTTCAACATGGCTACTATTGTTTTGGCCGTCGGAAATAAATGCCCAATAGGAAGGGGTGCCACTATTAAAACTCCAAGTTTCGGCCCAGCCGTTGGCAGCGCTTTGCGCCGCCCAAAACTCCACGGTGACGTTCGTGGTCGTGTTCAGGATTCCGGCAGGCAGAGTGACATAGCCCGAGAAGCCCGGGCCACCGCCGCCCGGAAGTGTCAGGCCATTATTGATGGTGACGGGACTGCCGCCGTTCGGCGAGACGACGGTGCCACTGACACCGCCCACAGAATCTGAAGCGTCACTGACAAAGCTGTACCGATGTTGAAGTGTTTGCGCCGAAAGGAGGCAAGGCAACGCAACCAATGCCAATATTGCGCCGGCCAGAGTTTTGGACGCCAAATGGATAATTCTCTGACGCGCGATTCCGATGGAAGTTAGGTACATAACGATAGTTCTTTTCATACAATTTTAGTGCCAAAAACGATTCAACTCTAAAGACTCAGAGGATAAACTAGCAGATTTACCGTGCGCTTCGCACCTCTTGATAGTTGGACATGGGGAGGAATTTAACCGGTATCTGGAAAATGTCATGTGGCATGAAGTGGCCACATAAGTACCGCAAATACAATTGTTAACGCGAATGCATTGACTATGGTAGCAAAGGTGAATAAACAGACGCTTTATCGGCTGCCGTCCAAAACAAAAGAAAAGGCCGGAGCCAAAACGGCTCCGGCCTTATTGATAATCGGACAGCTTTACGGATTGACCAAAAGCCTGAAGAACTGCTCCGTGCCCGTTGCCGGGAGGCTATAAGGAGATGTCGCTGCGCTATTCGTAGTCCAGGGGCCGTTCACATTGGTTGATTGCAACAGGGTTCCCGCGCCCCAGGTCAACACGACATTCGGCGCGGCCTGCGTAATGTGAAGCGTTTGCGGGCCTAAAACGAACGCGTTAGTGTAGAGGCCCTGGACCTGCGCGGCCGTGAAAGCCTGATTGAATACAGCCACGTGAGCGACGTTCGCGTCGGTCAGCAATCGCCCTGTTCCATAGTCGGGCGAGCCGCCAATCCAAACATCAAGATTGCCGCCCGCTGGAGCCGCCGTGATGGTGTTGTTGGCCACCAACACTCCGTCCTGGTAAAGCGAGCCGTTATTAGCATGGCCGGGAGAACCGTTATAAGTGTAGACAAGCATGTGCCAGCTTGCGTCGTTAATATTATCACTGGTGGGGGCCGTTGCATCGGCAGCTGAACCGCCGTCGTTCCCGCCGGCCAAAGCGCCTCCGGCAAGGCCGTTTTCAGTGATGCTGATGCGCCAGGAATTATCGCCGTGTCCGACAATGCTGGCGAATTGCGCGGGCGTGAGCACTTGAACCCATAGGGTTACCGTGATCGGACCCGTGATATTCAATTGTCCTACGGGAATATCCGCAATCGCAGAGACGAATTGCACGGCGGCGCTGGAACCGCCGAAAAAGGCCTGCGACGGTCCCGATTGGTTGAGAGAATAGCTAGAGCCTGAGGCAGAGGTGGTCATGTAGGTTCCGTTATCCGCGCCAACCACGTCATAGGCGATCGTACCGCTGGTTTCCTGCAAGGGCCAATAAGCAACCGGACCATATTGCAGCACGGTAGTCTCGTAGGGACTGGGAGTCATAATGGAAACGACCAGGTTTGAGCTCAGAATGCTTCCATCCAGGTTGCTGGCCAGAACGGTGTAAGTACCCGCGTTGCCCGGCTGCACATTCGGAATCGCCAAGGTGGGACTTAACGATGTGCTTATCGGAGTTGCGCCGCCATTGAAGAACCATCTATAGACAATTGGCGTCGTTCCGATAGTGCTGACGCTGGCGGTCAAAGTCGCGCCTTGCAGGAATATGTCGTTAGTCGCGGGCTGTTGAGTAATGATTGGCGCGCTGGGTGGGACCGAGATGGAGGCGCTGGTTCCGGTAACCCCGTTCACTGTGGCGCTAATCGTGGCGCTGCCCGTCCCGACCGCGGTTACCTGGCCGCTGGCGTTCACTGTGAGCACGCCGGTATTGCTGCTAATCCAATTTGTGGCCGAACTGGTGACCACGATCCCGGACGCTTCCGTGAAATTAGCCGTGACTGTGGCCGGCTGACTCAGGCCTTGAATCATGGTACTATTTGTGACACTGATCGCGACGGCCGTCGGCGTCAGATTTGTCACCACCACCGATGGGCCAGCCACGGCGGAGACGGCCAGGTACAAGGGCGACACCGCACCGTCCCAGATGCGAAACTCATAAATGGTGCCCTGGAATTGAGTATCGCCGTAAGTGTCGTTCCCCAACCAATTTTGAGCCGTGCCCGCTGCCCCACCGATGGTTCCGGGGATATAAGTGGCATTTGGATATGCCTGGACCCCGCTCAGGAAGCCGTTGGTGTAAATCGTGCCTGTCAACGTGGCGGCATTGAACGTAAAGGCAGTGTACACCTCTACACCTGACGGGAATGGTGAACCCGTAACGGTATCAATTTCACCGCCATTTGGGGTGATGGCCACGTCCAGATTATTGATATTTCTCAGCGGAAACGGACACAGCTCAAAGTTTTGACCGCCGTTGTTGGCGAAGTCCCAAACAGTCGCCCATCCATTTGCAGTATTCTGTGTAACCCAGGCTTCAACCGTTATTGAACTGGTGTTAGTGATGATTCCACTGGGAAAGGCCACATAACCGGAATAACCGCCGCCGCCGCCGCCGGGCAGACTAAGCCCGTTGCTAATGGTGGCTGGACTTCCATTTGTGTTGCCGCGAGGCACTAATATGCCATTCCATTGCGGGCCGCCGACCGAATCGGAAGCGTCAGTGGCGAAACTGTAACGATGTTTCAGGACTGCCTGGTTTACCACCAGCGTCGCTGTCACATTACTGCTTCCGGCGGTGTTCGAGATCAGGACGCTGTAGGTTCCCGCGCTGGCAAACCCAACATTGGGCACAGTCAGGCTGGCATTGGTGGCGCCCGAGATGGGCGTGGAGTCAAAACTCCATTGGTAATTCAAACTGCCACCAAAAGCCACCACGCTGAAGTTCACCGTATCACCCAGGGCCGCTATCACATTGGCGGGATACTGTGAAATCGTGGGCGGCGTTGTCGCCACGGTAATCGTTGCGCTGGTTGCCGAGACACCGCTTACGGTGGCGCTCACCGTGGCAGCGCCGCCGCTCACCGCGGTGATCTGTCCGCTCTGGTTCACGGTGAGGACGCTCGGGTTGCTGCTAACCCAATTGGTCGCGCCGCCGGTGACGTTGACACCGGATGCTTCGGTGAAATTCCCGGTCACTGTGGCTTGTTGGACTTGCGAGCCAATCATGCTGAGATTGGTCACGTTGAGGGTAAGGGAAGTCGGTGTAAAATTCGTAACCACGACTGAGGGGCCCGCCGCGGCGCTGACTTCCAAATACACTGGCGCCACCGCGCCGTTCCAGATTCGAAATTCGTAAATGGTGCCCTGGAATTGCAGATCGGGGTACGGGTCCTGGCCGAAGACGTTATTGGTGGTGCCACCCGGGCCGCCGAGGATGCCAGGCATATAAGCGCCGCTCGGAAAGTTTCGGGTCGCCAGAAGGTTGCCATTGTCATACAGTCCGCTGGTCAATGTCGCGTTGTTGAAAGTAAAGGCGATGTATTGCTCTGAATTGGTCGGGAAATGGATCGGTGAAATCGTATCGATTTCGTTGCCACTGGGGTTGATGCCTAATTCCAAATTGCCGCCGTCGCGCCCAGGCAACGGAATCAGGCCCATATTCTGGCTCTGGCTGTTTCCAAAGTTAAAGATCTGCGCCCAGGTATTTCCCTGGTTTTGCGTTACCCAGCATTCAATCGTACTCGAAGTGGTATTGGTCAGAATTCCGGCCGGCAGCGTCACATATCCTGAAAAGCCCGGCCCTCCTCCGCCCGGCAACATCAGGCCATTGGAAATGGTGGCCGCGACTGCGGTGGCGTTGGTGCTGGGCGGCACAATTGTCCCATTGGCGCCGCCCACTGAATCGGAAGCATCGGCGATGAAACTATACCGGTGCACAAGCGTTTGTGCCGCCGTGACAAAGATAGTGGGGCTCGTCGCAGTAACACCATTGACGGTAGCTCTTACCGTGGCGTTGCCGAGTCCGACGCCAACGATGACGCCGGTGGTGGGGTTGACCTGGAGAACGGCTGGATTGCTGCTGATCCAGTTGGTTGCAATGCTGGCTGCGTTGAAAACATTCGTGGTGGTCGCAGCAAGAGTGACGTCAACCGCCGCCTGCGCGGTGCCCGTAATGACCAGGTTCGTGCTGCTCGTCAGGAAAACGGCGGAAGTCGGAGTAAAGTTGCTCACGAAATTCGTCGGGCCGGCCACGTCATCGACCGCGATCTGGAACGGGGTCAAGATGCCGTTGTATATGCGAAATTCATACAGTGTGCCCTGCCATTGTGCATCGGGCCATGGGTCCTGGCCTAAAAAGTTATTGGCGGTGTTATACGTGCCCGGCGTGTAAGAAGAGTTTGGGGTGACAGCGGAGGCAATCAAATTGGGGCCTAAAAACAGACTCTCCTGCAAATTGGTGACGTTAAATTCCGCGGTAACATGCTCTTCAACGCCATTTGGGAATTTAACGCCGGAAAAGGCATCAGACTCACTCCCGTTTTTGTCGACCAACGACATATTGTTGTTGTTGTTTTGCGGATAGGGAATGTAGCCAAAGTACTGGCCGGTGCCGTTGTTGAAATTCCAAAGCTCCGCCCAATTGTCCTGGCTATTCTGCGTGGCCCAACATTCGATCGTTACGTTCGTGGTGGTATTCAGGATTCCCGCGGGCAAAGTCACATAACCGGAAAAACCCGGGCCGCCGCCGCCCGGCAGCAAAAGGCCGTTATTGATCGTTACCGCGGTGCCGGTAGTTGGCCCAACCACGGTGCCGTTGGCGCCGCCGACGGAGTCGGAAGCATCACTGACGAAGCTATACCGGTGTTGAAGGGTTTGCGCAGAGAGCAGGCAAGGCAGCGCAACGAATGCCAATACCACGCCAAGCAGGCCCTTGGATGCCGCCTGGATTTTTCCCTGAGGCCCTATGATTCCGACGAGTTGAGGTTTCATGTTGTGTACGGTTTTGGTTCAGTTTTAGGTGGAAACGATTCGCATCAAACAGGAGGACAAAAGCGCGCAGACACTGCGCGCAATTGCGCTCTTGGATAATTGGACATAATGGCAGTATAAGCAAAACGGGGAGAGTGTCATGTGGCATGAAGTGGCCACATGGCATAAATAAATTTTATGTTATAATTCTGAATAGTTCCTATTTTATTCAAACAACAGCCTTATGCGATGAATCGATATAAAACGCTCAAATGGATAGCTTTGACTTGTCGGAATTGCTTGTTCGCCGGCCGCGCCTTTCGCGTTCACATTGACGCCGGCCCAAATAGATTCTGTTTTTATGCCTTCTAAGATACTCCCAAAGTCGAAAACCATCCCGACCTGGAGAATTCTTTTTTTATTGCTGGCAGCGCCTGGATTTTTTGTCGTGAGTGTCGCGGCAGATACGGTGACAGACGTTACCAATATCCAGGCGGGTACATATGGGGGACTTTATGTGGGAAACCGCGCGCCGCTTGCGCCGAGTCCGCTCCTGCGGCTGCCGCCGGCCAGCATTCAGCCGCAAGGCTGGTTATTTACGATGCTGGAAAATCAACGCAACGGTTTGAATGGCAATCAAGAGCAGATTTCACCGTTTCTCCAATTCTCGACGAGCGATTGGACGTCGCCGAATGGTTCGGGCGCAACCCAAGGCTGGGAACGCGTGCCTTACTGGCTGCGAGGGTACATTGACATGGGCTATTGCCTCCAGGACCCCGCGGTGATTAGCAACGCCACGCGCTGGATCAAAGGAGTGATGGTTTCGGAACGAACGAACGGTTACTTCGGTCCGGCGCAGGATTACGGTGATGCGGGCACCACATCCGACCTCGGGATCAACGCGCCGGATTTGTGGCCGAATATGCCAATGCTCGATGCCATGCGGTCCTACTATGACTACACTGGCGATACCAATGCCTTGAATTTGATCGAGAATTATTGCCAGTGGGAAAATACGCTTCCTCCTTCCGACTTTGGCAATGGCTACTGGCCAATGATGCGCATGGGAGATAATATCGAAACGGTCTATTGGCTTTACAATCGCACGGGTCAATCGTGGCTGCTGACGCTCGCCACGAATATGTATGCGAACATGGCGCGTTGGGACATGGCCAATACTCTGCCCAACTGGCATAACGTGAATGTCGCGGAGGGATTTCGGGCTCCAACTGTCTTCTGGCAGCAATCGGGCATCCCGGCCCAATTGCAGTTTGCTGAGGAAAACTATGATGCCGTCATGGGCTTATACGGTCAGGCGCCCGGCGGCGGGTTTGGCGGCGATGAAGTCTGCCGCCCTGATTACTACGGGCCGCAACAAGGATTTGAAACGTGCGGCATTGTGGAGTTTATGCGCAGCTTTGAAATTCTCACCCGAATCACCGGCAAGCCGGATTGGGCGGAGCGATGCGAAGATCTGGCCGCCAACAGTCTGCCGGCGGCGCTGCGCACAAACATGATGTCGCTCCATTATCTCACGGCGCCGAACCAGCCTGAACTGGATAATGAAGCCAAAGCGCCGGACATTAATAACGGGGGCGCTCCGTGGTTTTCACAAAGTCCTTCCGAACCAAATTACTGGTGCTGTGAACATAATCACGGCCAGGGCTGGCCGTATTTTTGCGAGGAAACATGGCTGGCGACATGGGACGACGGCTTGTGCGCCTCGCTCTACGCGCCGACGGTTGTGACCGCGCGCGCCGGCAATGGCAGCACGATTCACATAACGGAAAACACAACCTATCCTTTCAGCGGTACGGTGCAGTTGAGTATGTCAGCCACCAACAGCGTGAGTTTTCCGCTCTACGCGCGGGTACCGCAATGGGCATCGAATAACTGGGTCCAGGTCAACGGCCAGACCGTCGCAACCAATTGCCAACCCGGTTCGTACGTTTGCATTCAACGCACATGGACAAACGGCGACCAGGTCGCGCTGAATTTCACGCGCCAGATCACGTTGCGAACCTGGGCGACGAATAACAATTGCGTTTCGGTGAACTATGGGCCCCTGACATTTTCATTACAGATCTCGGAGAATTGGCAGCCATATGGCAATAACGAAGCGCCGTGGACGCAATACCAGGTTTTTCCCGGCACAAATTGGAATTATGGCCTAATCTTGAACCCGACAAATCCCGCAGCGTCATTCACCGTTGTGACGAATCCCGGACCGATGGCGGCCAATCCCTTTTCAATCCAAACCGCGCCGATTCAGCTGCAGGCGCAGGCGCGGCAAATACCGGGCTGGACGTTGGATGGTTTTTCCGACGCAGGCACAGTTTGGCCCAGCCCCGTTTACAGCACTCAACCAGTGCAGACCGTAACGCTCGTGCCCATGGGCGCGGCGCGGTTGCGCATTTCGGCCTTTCCCACCGTCAGCACGAATGCAACTGCGACACAATGGGGCGCTCCCTACACGCCAGGCGCATCGTATGTGAATTCATCAGATACCGCCTCGGCCATGAACCTGGGCCTGGAGCCAACCAATTCCAGCGAACAAATGACCCGCATGACGTGGTGGAATCACTTGGGCACCACGGAATTTGTGCAGGCTTCTTTTAACGGCTTGTGCCAGGTGAGCCAGATGTCGGTTTATTGGTACGACGATCTGCCCATCGGCGGCGGTTGCAGCGTGCCGCAGTCGTGGTGGGTGGAATATCTTGTGGGCACCAACTGGGTGACCGCCACGGGCGCCAGCGGTTATGGCGTCGCGACCAATACTTTCAATACGGTGACGTTTAATCCGGTCACAACGACCGCTGTTCGCCTTTATGTTCAACTTCAGAGCGGATATTCGGGCGGCATATTGGCCTGGCGCGTTCCTGCCGTTCCCGTCACCTCCCTCGCCTTGCATTATCCGTTGCACGGGAATATGACCGATACAGCGTCGGGACAAACTGGAACTCTCGTGGGCGGCACTTTTGTAACCGACCAGTTTGGCGCCGCCGGCAGTGCGCTTCAATTTAACGGTACCAGCACAAACTATGCGATTATACCGCGTCCCAGTTGCATGGATTGGACCATGGCCTTTTGGGTCAAGACAACGGCGACCGGCAGCGGCGCACAACCATCCGGATATAGCATCGCAGGCAAGTTCGGCGGCTCTTTGTATTTGAACGGAAGCACGACATTAAGAACGCTTTCAGGAGGTTTTCCCATTGGCCTGCCAACCGGCAACAGTCCATATACCGTCGCCGTGTGGGAAAAGGCCGATGCCGGCTGCCCGAACAACGGCGGCTTTATCGGCTGGGGTAATGAGGACACCAGCGAAGCGAATAATCTCCGCTTAAACGGTCCCAACAGCGTGAATAATTATTGGTGGGCGAATGATTTTGTGGTCAGCGGACTTTCGGTCAATCCGATGGATGGCAATTGGCACTCCATTGTGGCCACGTGGAACGGCACAACCCGGACCATTTATGTAGATGGCTCGGCGGCGGGCTCCCAAACTCCAGGCGCGCCGAATGTAATGGGCTTGAATTTTGTCGTGGGCGCAACCATCGGGGACGTAAACTTCAAGGGATGGATGGAAAACCTGCTCGTCACAACGAACGCCCTGACTCCATCGCAGATTTCGACCTACCAAAACAATGGTCCCATGCCCAAAAGCACGGTGGCATACTGGCAGTTTAACAACGCAACCAACCTCGGCGCCGACGGTAGCGGCCTGGGCAACACATTATCGATCGCCAATCTGTCCGGCCAATGGTACCAGGGCGAAGGACTCGTCGATGGCGACGTTTCCGGTTCGGCGGACGATTTCGGGGTTTCATTATTGGGCAACTCTGCCGCCTTCGGCGTTGGCAATCCTGACACGACCATTACTTCAGCGACTGCGATTAACGACGGGAAATGGCACCACATCGCGGCCACGCGCAGCGCATACTCCGGCCAGATGCAACTCTACGTGGACGATGTCCTGCAGGCGAGCGCCACCGGGCCCCTTGGCCCGAAGACCACCCCGCCTGAGCTTCGTCTGGGTGCTATCCAATCAGGCGGTGGTTTCTTGAACGGCACGATTGATGACGTGCAAATATTCAATCGTGTCTTGAATCCATCGGAAATTTCCGTCGTGATGAACCAATCGCTCATGTTGAATGCCCTGGGCGCCACGAATCTCATTGCGGGGCAGACACTAACGTTTTCCAATTCGGCTGTGGACCCTTACGCGCCACCGCGATCGATTGCCTGGAGCATTGCCGGCTATCCTCCGGGCGTCTCCATCGATACGGCCAGTGGCGTGCTAACGTGGCGGCCCACCATCGCCGAGTCGTCCACAACTTATTCATTTTCCATCACGGCAACCGACAATGGCTCGCCTTCTTTAAGCGCCACCCAATATCCACTTGTAACGGTGTTGACTCCGGACGATCCCCAAATTCTATCACCGGCCCTCGGCGGCGGTCTATTTACCTTTGGCGTCAGTGGCGATACTGGCCCGGATTATTATGTTGATTCGACGACAAATCCCGGTCCTGCGGCGGTGTGGTTGCCGCTTTTCACGAATAATTCTCCAAATTCGCTTCCGTTTATTTGGACTAATTTAATCAATTCGAATGCAGCCCGACAATTTTTTCGCGTTCGCCTTGGACCGTAATGGCGGGGACGCGGTCACTCGGTTCGGTGTCCACGCTTTAGCGTGTTCTGCCGAGTTTCCCAAGCACGCTAAAGCGTGTACACCAAACCGGTTGGCGCAGAAACGCCTCGAGACGCCGCCACATTTTCCTTGCCGGCGGTGACGTAAATTTTAAATTCCCACCAACTCATGTGGTCGCTCCTAAAAGAATTTTGGCGCTTCTCGAAACAGGAGAAAAAATGGTGGCTCGTTCCGTTGATTGTGGTGCTTCTGTTATTGGGGGCCGTTCTAATCTTTACGGCCGGTTCGGGCATCGTTTGGGCGCTCTATCCGTTTCTATGATTCCATGCCCGCGCCGCGCAACATCCTGGGCATCTCCGCGTATTACCATGACGCCGCCGCCGCTCTGGTGATAGACGGAAAGATAATTTCCGCCGCGCAGGAGGAACGTTTTACACGAAAAAAAAACGACCCTGATTTTCCCCTTCAAGCCGCGCAATTCTGCCTTCGCCACGCAAACCTGGCGCCGGCACAGTTGGACGCGGTGGTGTTTTATGATAAGCCGGTTTTGAAATTCACGAGGCTGCTGGAAACCTACCTCGCGGTCGCTCCAGCCGGTTGGCGCACATTTCCCACCGTCATGTCCAATTGGCTCGGCGGGAAACTTGATTTGCGCAAGCTGATCCGCGCGACATTACCGGAGTTGCGTCCCGATTGTGAAATTCTTTTTACCGAACATCATCAATCCCATGCGGCCAGCGCGTTTTATCCCTCGCCGTTTGAGGAGGCGGCGATTCTTACGATAGACGGCGTCGGCGAATGGGCGACCACAACCATCGGATTTGGCCGGGGCAATGAAATCAAAATGCTCAAGGAACTGCGCTTCCCGCATTCGCTCGGCCTCCTCTATTCCACTTTCACCGACTACTGCGGTTTCCGCATCAATTCCGGCGAATACAAGCTCATGGGCCTGGCGCCCTATGGCGAGCCGAAATACGCCGATGCGATTCGCCGCGAATTGGTGGACCTGAAACCGGACGGCTCATTCCGGTTGAATTTGGATTACTTCAACTATCTGCGTGGCACCACCATGCACAACGAGAAATTTCACCGTCTGTTTGACGGCCCGCCGCGCAAGCCCGAAGAGAAAATCGAACGGCGGCACATGGACGTGGCGCGCTCGATCCAATTGGTGACGGAAGAAATCATGCGACTCCTGGCGCGCCACACCGGTGACGTCACTGGTCAAAAAAATCTCTGTATGGCAGGCGGCGTTGCGCTGAATTGCGTGGCAAACGGGGTGATTTTAAAAGAGAAAATTTTTGACCGGATTTGGATACAGCCCGCGGCGGGCGATGCGGGCGGCGCGCTGGGCGCCGCTTTGGCCGTTTGGTTCGCCGATAAAAACCACGCGCGCTCAGTCGTCCCCACCGATTCCATGCAGGCGTCAATGCTAGGACCTGAATTTTCTGAAATTGAAATTGAAAATGTTCTTCGTTCCCACGGCGCTATCTATAAGAAATTGGACCGGGAGGCGTTGCTGGACTTATCCGTGGACCTTCTCAAATCCGAAAAAGTCGTCGGCTGGTTTCAGGGCCGGATGGAATTTGGCCCGCGCGCGCTGGGCAGCCGCTCAATCCTTGGAGACGCGCGGTCGTCAAAGATGCAATCCATGATGAATTTGAAGGTGAAATTTCGCGAATCCTTTCGTCCCTTTGCGCCAATCGTCCGGCGCGAGCGAGTGGCGGATTATTTTGAATTGAAGACGGAATCTCCATATATGCTTCTCGTCGCACCGGTCAAAGGAGAATTGCGCCGCGACGTCCCGCCGTCAGTCAACGGATTCGACCGGCTCAAAGAAATCCGGTCCACGCTGCCCGCCATCACGCACGTGGATTACTCGGCGCGCGTTCAGACCGTGTCGCAGGAAGGCAACCCGCTGCTTTACGATTTGTTGCTCCGCTTTGAGCAGGCGACCGGCTGCGGCGTTTTGGTCAACACATCCTTTAACGTCCGAGGCGAGCCGATCGTTTGCACGGCGGACGATGCCTATCGCTGCTTTATGAACACGGAAATGGATTATCTCATCCTGGGCAATTATGTCATTGAGCGCACCGCACAGCCGGGCAAAACGATCCAACGGCGCGTGGCACCACAAGCCGATTAATTAATATGGAGTTCAACCTTAAAGACGAACCCAGGGAATGGCGAAAATCCGCCCTGCTGGCGGCTTTGGGCCTGGCAATCATCAATTCCGTACTGCGCTGGCGTCACGTTTTGGGAAATCGAGGATGGTTGATTTTGTTGTGCGTCCTTGCGGTCATTTGCATCAGCGCCATCCTGCAGCCGCGCTGGTTCCGTGGTTATCATTTGTTTTCCATGCGGCTGGGTTTTGCCATTAGCCGGATTCTTGGCCAGGTTCTGCTAATGCTGTTCTTCCTGCTTATTCTGACGCCCGTTGGCTGGATATTGCGAATCGCAGGCAAGGATTTGCTTCAATTCAAACGCCTTCCTGATGCAAAGACCTATTGGCAACCGTCAAATGAATCCAGTCCTCTGGAGAGTCTATTTTAGAGTCGGCTCTGCATTTACAAATATGCCATGACTACGCCATACGAATGTTATGAAAACGACTGTTGTTCTGGATGCCTCCAACCGGATTGTGCTTTCGCGGAAACTGCGGCGTGCGGCTGGCATTGCTCGGAGAGAAAAGCTTTTGGTGTCTGCGACGCCGGGACGCATTGTTTTGGAGATAGCCCGACTTCCGCTATTCGGCACACGGTGAAGCGTAAGGCTTTGGAAATCAACGAAATGTTTCCAAAGGTCTGCACTACAACAGGGTTCAATGAAGCAGTTTGCCTTCTGGAGTAATCCTTGGGGGAGGCTGTTCGGGC
>DASYYL010000170.1:0-9381 GCA_035933915.1 Verrucomicrobiia bacterium | reverse complement strand
GCACCCCAAAGAAAAAGAGGGTAGGTCTGCACTACAGCCCTTTTGAAGCCCTCCCTCAGAGTACAACCCCTTACACTCAAGTACTTACAATGTCGCAGCCTCCCAAATTCCTTTTCCAAGGCTCGAATAGCGGAAGTCGGGATAGGGGCGAATACGTCCGGTCGCACAGTTAAACGCGGCAAGCTCAAGGTCTGGACAGGCGCCGTTTCGTCCACACCAATCGGAGAGGCAGTGGAATTATCGCGGCACTTTACTACAGAGTAACCAATACCCTGAAGAACTGCTCTGCATTTGTCGTCGGAACCGTATACGGTGAACCCGCCGTGGTATTTGTCGTCCACGGTCCGGACAACGTAGGCGCCTGCAACAACGTTCCCGCCGGCCAGGTCAAAAAAATACTCGACCCGGAACGTATGGCGCTCAAATACACCGGGCCTGCATAGACACCCGAATAAAGGTCCTGCACTTGAGTCGCCGTCAGTGCCTGGGGATAGATCGCTGCGTTTGCGATTTTGGCGTTGCTTAACCGCGCCGTTCCATAATCGGGCGAGCCGCCAATCCACACGTCAAGGCTGTCACCGGGAGGCGTTGTCGTTATGGTGTTGTTGGCCACCAAGACGCCATTCACGTACAGCGACCCGTTATTATTCTGACCCGGATTTCCCGCGTATGTGTAGGCAACCATGTTCCAATTCCCGTTGTTGATGCCGATCGGGCTCGTTGCATCCGTGGACGCGCTGCCGTCGTTGGCGCCCGGTTCGCCGCCGGGATTAACACTCATTCGCCAGGATTGGTCGCCATGACCGAACAGTCCAGCGAAATTGGGTGTGGACACAACGTCCACCCAGGCGACGACGGTAATTGGGCCGCTGATGTTGAACGGCCCTTCGGGAATATCCACATATCCCGAGGAACCATCAAATAACACCGAACGGCTCACGGAACCGAAAATTGAATTCGTCGGCCCGCCCTGCGCAAGGGTGCAACCGCCAACGTATGTTCCATTATAACCGCCCACGATGTCGTAAGCGGTTGTTCCACTGGTCTCGTTCAAGGGCCAATAAGCCATCGGGTTAAGCGACAGCAGGGATTGCTGATATTGGTTGGGAGATACAATCGTCAGATTCAATGCCGAACTGGAGGCTGTCCCATATTGATTGCTGACGATGCACGTGTAGCTGCCCGCCTGGGCTGCATGAAGATTGGCAACGGTCAGCGTGGGGCTGCTCGATGTGCTAATCGGGTTCGCGCCGCTGTTGAAAAACCATCGATAGACAAAAGGGGGGCTGCCGATGTTGGCCACGCTGGCAGTCAATGTCGCGCCCGCCAGCAACGCTTCGGCGGTCGGAGGTTCCTGCGTAATTGACGGCCCGCTCCCAATCACGGTGATGGCGGAACTGGTTCCCGTCACACCGTTAACCGTGGCGCTGATTGTGGCGCTGCCCGTGTTGACGGCTGTCGCCAATCCGGTGCTATTCACCGTCAGGACACTCGGATTGCTGCTGGTCCAGTTGGTCACAAAGCCGGTGACCGCTACTCCTGACGCATTCTGAAATGCTCCAGTCACCGCGGCCTGCTGGCTTACGCCGGCTGTCATGGAAGAATTGGTAACGCTCACTGTAAGCGACAAAGGCGTTAAATTCGTTTCCACGTATGCCGGCCCGGCGACCGCGCTGACTGCTGTGTACAAAGGTGAAACCACGCCATTCCAGATTCGAAACTCATAAACTGTGCCGGAAAACTGGTCGTCGCCATAGACGTCGTTTCCCAGCATGTCTTCAGTCGTGCCGCCGCCGCCGCCAATGAAACCGGGAGTATAAGTGGCGTTGGGCAGTGTTTGCGAGGCAACGAGATTTCCGTTCAGGTAAAGAGCGCCCATCAAGATTCCATAATTGTATGTCACACAAACGTATTGCTCCGAATTGTTCGGAAAAAGAATGGATGATTGCATGTCTACTTCGCCGCCGTTGGGCGTGAATGCCACTTCCATGTTGTTGTTGTTATTGACCGGATACGGTATCAGCGCGAAATTTTGGGTGCTACTGCTGCCAAAATCCCAAATCTCTGCCCAGCTATTACCCTGATTTTGGGTAACCCAACATTCCACAGATATATTGGTTGTGGTGGTCAGCATGCCGGACGGCAACGAAACATAGCCGGAATATCCAAATTTGGTTTGTGTGTTGCCGGGCAGAACGAGGCCATTATGAATCGTGGCAGCGGCTCCGCCGTTGGGCGCCACAATTGTCCCATTGGCTCCGCCCACCGAATCCGTGGCGTCATTGACGAAACTATAACGATGCTGCAAGACTGCCGGTGTTGTCGGTGGCGGCAGCACAATCGTCAAGGTTACCGTATCGGTAGCGCTGCCGGCCGCGTTGGTAACCACGATGCTGTAAGTCCCGGCCGCGCCTGCGTTCACGTTCGTTTCTATATATGTGTTGTTCGTCGCGCCGGCGATAGGTGAACCGTTGAAATCCCACTGGTAATTCAGATAGCCGCCCGTCGCCTGCGCGCTGAATGATGCCGTGCCGCCTGGAAACACGGTTTGCGAAACCGGCGGCAGGAGGATCGCGGGTGCCGTTTGGGAAAACGACGCGCTATTCGTATTCTCATTCAAATACACGTCAGAAATTCCCACATCGATAAACTGTCCGCCTGTGCTTTGATAACACGACACAGCCATCACGTTTGTGCCATTGGGAATAATGGCCGCCTGTCCCGCAGCATTCATCGCCACCGGAATATAAGTCGTTGAATAACCGGAAGCGGACCCGGCCAGGACGCCGTTGATATAAATCGCCACATCCTCGTCATGATAAGAGATGAACGTTAAATTTGGGATTTGCTGTGGTGTCAGCGAGCCCGGATTAAACGTGCGCCTGAGATAAATGTAGCCTGGCGTCGTCCACGGAGTATTTGGCGTCACATTGGGGTCAACCGTCCCAAATCCAGCTACACCATTGCTCCAGGATGACGCGTTAAAATTCGTCGCGTACCAGTTCGACGGCACGGAATTGGTCGTCCATTGCCACGCCTGCGGCACGGCCTGCGAGGTCGGAACCACTGTCGTCGTCGTTTCCACGGCGGTTCTCGCCTTCAAGTTCGAACCGAATATTCTGTCCAAATTCGGCTTGACCAATCGGTCATAGCTCATCAGTCCGTTGCATTCGTTTTCCACATCTGTAATCTGAGTATAGACCGCCGCGTTCAATTGCCCATTGGCGGGAGATTTGTAATTTACCGCTTCGTTAATGTATCCGTCGTAAAGCGAAGCAAAATTGTCCAGCGAACTGGCGAGCAAATAGCTGGTCCCGGCCTGCGCCGGGTTCCACAAATGGCCTGTGACATGCCAGGCAATCCCGCCAAATTCGCCATCCACCGGCACCTGCGTTGTCGTCTGAGGATCGCCCGGGTCCGGATAATTATGGTCGTCGAAAACGTCTCCTACCCCGTAGTAACCGCCGCCGCTGCCCTGGTTGACGAGATGATTTGGGTCTATGGTTTTGACTAAACTCACCAGGTACGGCGTGTTCGTTTGCCCGGTGCTGGTTTGTCCCTGGCCCTCGTTGAAAATGTCCCACATGATAATGCACGGACTATTCCAGTGATTCGTGACCATCGCTGTCAGTTCGCCAATAAATTCCAACGCATTTACCGGCTGCGGGCTGCCCGTGTACGAGTTGCACGTGGGCATGTCCTGCCAGATCAGCAGTCCCAGCGTGTCCGCCCAGTAATACCAGCGCTGCCGTTCCACCTTAATGTGCTTGCGCACCATGTTAAAGCCCAGCGCCTTCTCCATTTGCAAATCATATTTCAGCGCCGCATCCGTTGCTGCCGTATAAATGCCGTCCGGCCAAAACCCCTGGTCCAATGGTCCCATTTCGAAATAGGGCTGGTTGTTCAAAAAGATTTGCGGCACGCCGTTGGTCGTCACGACGGAAATTTTTCGCATTCCGAAATAGCTCGTCACCGTGTCATTGGTCACGCCACCGTGCACCGTCCATATCTTCAGCCCATAAAGGAACGGGTTTTCTGGCGACCACAAATTCGGATTGTGCACGGGAACGTCGATTTCGGTTTGAGGAATGGAGGCGGTTGAGCTGACCGGGACACCGTTACTTGTGACCAATACATTTACGGTCACACCGCTGGTCGCGTAGCAATTCACCGTCAACCGCAATTGCGCGTTATCCACGTCGGGAATAATTTGCAGGTTTTGTATCCCCGATGCGTCCACCGGTTCCAGCCATGCCGGTTGCCAAATTCCGCTCGATGACGTGTACATGATGCCTCCCGGATACAGCGTCTGTTTCCCTCTCGGCTGGCCGCCGTTATCCTCCGGACTGTAAACGCCAATAATCAACTCATTCGTCCCGCCATTGAGGTATGGGGTGATGTCAAAACTAAACGGATCATAGCCACCCTGGTGCACTCCCGCCAGTTGCCCGTTGACGTAAACCGTTGCCTGCCAATCCACGGCGTCCAAATGCAAAATAATTCTCTGGCCGCTCCAGCCGGCAGGCACCGTAAACGTTCGGCGATACCATGAGAATTCCGAGTACTGCATCACTCCCGAAATCGCCGATTCCATGGGATATGGCACGAGGATTTGATTGGTCAATGTCTGCCCGATCGGCGCCGCGGAGTTGGTTACGGTCGGCTCAAACTGCCAGATGCCGTTCAGGTTTAGCCAATTGCTCCGCACCATTTGCGGACGCGGATATTCCGGCAATGGGGCATTGGTATCTATCAAAAAAGCCCACGGAGTCATCAACGGAGCTTGTTTCATCTGCCACGCATTCGCGTTGACTCCGGTGCCGGTGATCAAGGCGAAGATGCAAAGGGCAGAAAACGTCCAAAAAGGTGCTTGGTTCGCCTTCGACATGGTTATCCAACAGCATCGCAGCAAATGTCCGATCGTCAATGTGGCATAAAGTGGCCACAGCCTCAGGAATCGGCGCCCAAATATGTCACAATTTTGTAACGTTCGGTCCCCTCCCAATGCATTAAACTGACAAACTATGATAAGCATTCATCCCTTTTTGGCCGTTAACGCGGCCACCTATGCGATTCAAAACGCCACGGTCGAAGGCAAAATCACGGTCGGGGCGTTGCTGGTGCTGTCGCTATTCAGTTGGACCATCATTATCACCAAATTTCGTCAGTTGTTGATTGCGCGCACGACCACAAAGAAATTCATGGCCGCCTACTCCGCCACCCGCGATCCACTGGATATCCAGCGCAAGGGCGAAGACAGGGCATTTGACGGCGCGCCCGCCTACCAACTGTACATTCGCGGCGCCGATGAATTGGCCTATCACCTGAAAAACAATCCCGTAGTAGTCAATGCCCCCTCGTTCAATATCGACCCTAACGTCCAGCACACCAATACCGATTTTCTCGCCAAATCCACCAGGGTCAAAATCAGCATGTCATCTTTTGACGCGGTAAAAGTCATTCTGGAAGAAGCCGCCGGAGCCGAAGCCATCGCATTGGAAAAAGGCATGATTGTATTATCCACGGCGGTGGCAGGCGGTCCGTTCATCGGGTTGCTTGGCACCGTTTGGGGCGTTATGTCGACATTTGCCGGCATCGCTGCCAGCCACGCCGCCACCCTCACGGCCATGGCACCGGGCGTCGCCGCCGCCCTCGTGGCCACCGTGACGGGCCTGCTCGTCGCCATTCCAGCGATGTTCGGTTACAATTTCATGGTCACGACCATCCGGCATTTGACGCAGGAACTCGACGGATTCGCCAGCCGCTTTGCCAACCAGATTGAACACGTTTATGTCGACCATCGGCCGCTCTCGGAAGAAATCCAATCCGCGAATGAAATGCTTGCCAACCGAATCGTGGGCGCGTTGAAAGGTCCCGAGGATACTCCCGCGATGATCGCGCCATGAAAAAGTGTTCGCATTCGTGCCACCACTCGTTGACCGAGTTAAATATTACGCCGTTGCTGGATCTGGCCTTCGTGTTGCTGGTCATTTTCATCATCACCACCCTGCCACCGGTCACTGATGCGGAGCTGAAACTCCCCAGCGCGAGCAAACATCTCAAAGACCAGCCGCCCAAATCCAATTACATTTCGGTGCAGGCCGATGGCACCATGTATTTGAACAAAAAACAATTCGCCAATGCCTCGGATATGCTCCAGGAATTGGTCAATCTCCGTACTGCTGATGAGGACCTGAACATCATCGTACGCGGCGACGGCCTGGTGCATTATAAAGATATTCGCGCGGTGCTGGACGTCTGCCAGCAGGCGGCTGTGCCCAAAGTGGACCTAGCGACCGAGCCCATGAGCGCGCCAGATGCAAACCCAAATCCGAATTAACCGGAATCTGCAATAAGTTATGGTTCCAGGCTCCCAACCGCGTCGCACAAAAAATTCATCAAAGGTAAATTTGATGATCTCCTTCACCTTCCACGCTGCGCTGGTGGTGGTGCTGGTGTATTTGGCCGCACGCTCAGGCATGTTGGGTGATCAAATTAAGAAAATCACCATCTCAATGGTTAAGGAACACAAACCGCCCGATAAGCCGAAACCGCCGCCGCCCCATATTGAGCCGCCCAAAGCACCGCCAAAAATCGTAACCGCGCCGAAAATCGCGGTAGCCAAGGCTCCGCCCCCTACGGCCGCGCCCGTCGTCGCGCCTCCGGCACAGGTGCTGCCCTCGTTTGATTTTGGCGGCGGCAAAGCCGTCGCAACTTCGTCCGACCCCATCGAACTTTATCGAGGCGCGCTCCAATACGCCTTTCAATCGAAATGGATTCGTCCCGACAACCTCGACGATGATAAATACGTGGATGAAATCCGGGTGAGCGTGAGTAAGGACGGCCAAATCAGCAATCCGCAATGGGAAAAAAGCTCCGGCAACACCGTTTGGGATGACTCCGTCCGCAAGGCCATCGAGGCCGTGAGCAGCATGGACCGTCCGCCACCAACGAACTTTCCGTCCAGTGTGGTTATTCGATTTGACGTGACGGAGGAAAGCGAATCGATTCTCCAATGAAAAAGACGTCGCGCAGCCATCACAGTTCGCTGAACGAATTGAACATTACCCCGCTCCTGGATTTGGTGTTCGTGTTGCTTGTCATTTTCATCATCACCACTCCGCAGATGATGAATAACCTGGAAATGAGCTTGCCTTCCGGCAACCCGCCTAAAACCAAAGACAAGCCCAAAATCAATAACATCGTCGTGGATGCCAAAGGCCAGACCTATTTGAACAACGAATTGGTCGATATGAAGCTTCTGAAAGAACGCCTCCAGGAAATCAAAGACGCCGAAGGCGATCCCAACGTCGTCGTCCAGGGCGACGACAGCGTAGACTATCAGCACATGATCAACGTGCTGGATATCCTTCGGCAATTGAGCATTACGAAAGTCGGTTTGGCCACGCAGGACTGAGAACGATACCCTCGGCAATGGGGAATCATTCTCATCGTCATCCTCATCCTCATCCTCAAATGTGCTGTTAGCTCTGGCCTTTTGTCGGTGGCACCCCCCACAACGTATCGGGTCAACTACGGATGGCCGGAAATTTGAAAGTCATTCGAAAAGCGGCTATAATAACCCGTGCGATGATCAACCAACCCGGCATTCAGTAGCGGCTTTTAAACACTATGTCATTGCGGATACATTGCATTATTACCACACTCTTTTTTCTGGCTTTACCTTCCCTGGTGAAGGCCCAGTACAATTTCATTACCAATAATGGTTCAATTACCATCACGCTCTACACCGGCCCGGGCGGCGCGGTGGTCATTCCCTCCGCCACCAACGGCTATCCCATCACCAGCATCGGGCCCACCGCCTTTGGCAGTGTTACCGCGCTGACCAGCGTTACTATTCCGAACAGCGTCACCAACATTGGCAGCAGTGCGTTTGAAATTTGCACCGGCCTGACGAATGCCGTAATTCCAAATACCGTCAGAACGATTGGAGACAACGCATTTTATTATTGCATACTTATGGGAAACATCACCATTCCCGCCAACCTGCCCAGCATCGGGAATACTGTGTTTGCCGCAGACCAGAAGCTGGCCGGCGTCACGATTCCCAGCAGCGTCACCAACATCGGGGAGGAGGCGTTTGTCTCCTGCATCAGCCTGACAAATGTCGTAATCCCAGCCGGCGTCCTGAGCATTGGAGAATCCGCATTTGCCGGTTGCAGCGCACTGACAAATATTTCCACGGCAGCCGCCAACTCCGCGTACAGCAGCACAAATGGCGTCCTGTGTGATAAGGCGCGAGACATGATCATCCAATATCCCGCGGGAATCACCAACGCCGCCTACACGATTCCCGGCAGTGTCACGAGCATCGGATACGATGCGTTTGACTCGTGCGATAACCTGACCAGCGTTACGGTCCCCGGCAACGTTACCAGCATCGGAGATTCCGCGTTTTCATCGTGTCGATCGCTTGCGAATGTCACTGTCGCCAACAGCGTCAAAAATATTGGGGCCGGGGCGTTTTACCTGTGCAGCAGCTTGAAAAGCATCACCATTCCCAGCGGCATTACCGGTATCGGGGCATCTGAATTCTACGACTGCAGCAGCCTGACGAACGTCATTATTCCGAACACGGTCACCAGCATCGGAGATTCTGCGTTCGGAAGTTGCGTCGCGCTGCCCGGTGTGACGATCCCCAATAGCGTCACCAACATCGACCAGTATGGGTTTGAAGACTGTATCGCCCTGACCGCTGTGACGATCCCCAACAGCGTCATCAACCTCGGGCCCGCTGCGTTTTCCGATTGCGCGAAATTGACGAATGTTGTCATTGGCAGCGGCGTCAAAAACCTGGGGTCGGAGGCATTTTACAACTGTCCCAATCTTGCGTCCGTCGATTTCCAGGGCAATGCCCCGGCCAGCGATGGCACTGCTTTCCAGGGAGTAAATGCCGGCCAATATGATCCTGCCACGGTCTTTTACCTGCCGGGAACTGGCGGCTGGGGCGCGACATTTGACAATGTTCCCACAGCGTTATGGTATCGCGCACAACCGTCTGTTTTAAGCTTTGAACCGTCTTTTGGCGTGCACAATCATCAATTTGGCTTTTCTATCGCCTGGGCCACCAACGCATCCATCATCATCCAGGCCTGCACAAATCTGGCCAATCCAACCTGGATTCCGGTGGTTACCAATCCCATGGCCAGCGGCACAAACAATTTCAGCGATCCATCGTGGATGAATTATCCGAGCCGTTATTTCCGCGTCAGCGGGCCTTAACCCGACTTCCGCTATTCGGCACACGGTGAAGCGTAAGGCTTTGGAAATCAACGAAATGTTTCCAAAGGTCTGCACTACAACAGGGTTCAATGAAGCAGTTTGCCTTCTGGAGTAATCCTTGGGGGAGGCTGTTCGGGC
>DASYYL010000168.1:0-46122 GCA_035933915.1 Verrucomicrobiia bacterium | reverse complement strand
TGATGACCGACGGCCATTACAACGGCTATCAGGAGATGCTCGAAAAAGTGGACTGGGAAAAATACGGCGTCGTGAACGGTGTCGCCCGCGACCCGCGCTGCGAGAATTGCATGGTCCATTGCGGCTACGATCCCAGCGGCGCGCTCGGCACCAATTACCAGGGCGGCGATAACTGGAAGAACATTAAATACAACTTTTTTCCGCGCCCCAAACCGTATCCGTATTCTTCGGAACTGGAGAAACGCGCATTTAATGGCGTCACAATCGGCAAAGGCCACCTGGCCGAGGCAAAGGCGGTCATCAATTCTCCGGCAGCCGGCGCGCGCGGCGCCTTTTCGCGCAACGAACAGGAAGCCGCGCATGTAGCGTCCCATTGCGGGACAAATGAGACAAACGGGCAGGATTAAAAGATTGGAAATTCCCGAAAAATTGAATAAAAGGTCAACAAAATGATTGGCCCTGTTCATATTCGGAATTACAAGTCCATACGCGAACTCAAATTTGACGCAAAGCGGGTCAATTTATTTATTGGCGGGCCGAATACAGGGAAGTCAACCGTCCTCGATGCACTTGCATTTCTCGCAAAAGGAACACTAAATAACCTTGCGGAGATATTTCGATTCAAGACTATATCGGATTTGTTTTCTGACCAAAAAGTTTCAAATGAGCTAAACGTAAAGGCTGGGAACTGGGAGTTCTCATTAAAGTTTAACGGAACGAATTTTCAAGGGCATTTTCTGCAGACGCTAAATCCCGCTAGTCAAATACCGAAAGCCAGCCTGGAAATGGATTACAAAGGTTTGCGTTCGTGGTCAGAACCAAATACGCCTTTGCGGTACTATCGATTTAAGCCATTGGACCCATTCCCGAATGCACAGCCCGGCCCACTAAATCCTCCATTTGGCGATAACTTAGTTGCCGTCTTGTTGTCCAATGAAGAATTGCATCAACGAATTAGGACGCTAATTCGTTCGAGCGGATTTCGGCTTCAAGTCAAGCCGGCCGATAACGAACTTTTCGTTGCCAAGGAAGTCGATGATGAGCTTTATAGCTATCCTTGGACCGCTTTTTCTGAAACCTTACGGAGGGTAATTTTTTTATGGCTGTTTTGGAAACGAATCAAAATGCGAGCTTGTTACTTGACGAACCCGAGACCAATACATTTCCTTTTTACACAAAATATTTGGCCGAGCGGATCGCGCTGGATGAAAGCAACCAATTTTTTATCACAACACATAACCCATATCTACTTTCGTCAGTTGTAGAGAAGACGCCCAAGGACAAACTGGCGATCTTTGTGACCCGAATGGAGAAGTTTGAAACTACAGTCAGTCAAATACCGGAAAAAAATTTGCCGGAACTCCTGGAATTGGACTCAGACGCTTTTTTTAACCTTGATAGATTAGCAGAGGGATGAGGCTCTTTCTCGAGCGTAACTCAGATGAAACGTTGGCCGTTGCCCTCGGCGTGCCGGGCCGAACTATCACCCATTGTCACGGAAAGGGAAAAGTCTCCAAAAATCTCCGGAAACATTCGGGTGTCACAGGTCTGGTCGATGAAGACCCCGGAAGCACAGAAACGCCAACATTCGTCGCATACAAAGAAGTTTCATTCGGCCACGGCGTACGGTTCAAGTTGGACCGGAAGCAAAATAATCGGTTGATCATTGTTTGTCCGAAGCTTGAGAATTGGGTAATTGAAACAGCAAAGGCGGCGGGCGTTAAAATGGAAAGATATAAATTAAGCGATCATCCAAATGAGTTGCATGCCGATGTCAATTATCGATTGCCAAACTTCCAACGGCTTTTGGCCGATCTATTAGAGCGGAAAAGTCCCCGACTCCTTCATCTGAAGGCTTTGCTTTCCGAATGACAAAGAGCTACAAGGCGGCTCGCTTTTGTGATACAATTCAAAAATGCGCAAAAGTTTAGCCAGCCGCAGCCTTCGCCCGGCAAGCACTCAGGCGCAAAAGAACATCCTGTTAATCCGATGGAAAGCCATCGGCGATGTCGTATTTACCCTTCCCGCGCTGCGATGCCTGCGCTCAAATTTCCCTGACAGCCGCATCACCTACCTGACATCGCCTGAATTCACGCCGTTGATTGAAAGTTTTGCCGCAGCAGACGAGATCCTTTCGGTGGACCGCGAACGGCTGAAACAGTTTCACAACGGCGGGCTAAGGGAACTGATGAATCTTTGGCGCGGCATATCCGGAACACGTTATGACCTGGTGGTAGACCTTCAAGGCTACGGCGAAACAGCCTGGCTTTCGTGGCTGACGCGCGCGCCGGAACGCTGGGGGCTCATCCACCGCCCATCCCGTGCGTGGGCTTATACGCGCGCCGTTCGGCGTGACGATAGGGCGCACACGCTGGATGCATACCTCAAATGTCTGGCCGAGTGCGGGCTGGAAACCGCCCCTGTGGAAAACTTTTTCAAATTGCCATCTGAAAAACAAATCGCCGCGGAAAAGCTTTTCTTCGAGTTCGGGCTAAAACCGGAATACCCCACAATTTTTATCCAGCCCTTTACCAGCACTCCGGACAAGGATTGGCCGCTGGAAAGATGGCTCGCCCTTGGCCGGCGGCTCCGCGATTCGGAGATTCAAATTTTGTTTGGCGGCGGTCCGGCGGACCGCGCGCGCCTGGGGCCGGCAATGTCGGAGAACTTCCCGGTCGCCGCCGGAGCTGATTTGTTGACGTCTTGCAGCCTGGCGGCACGTTGCGCCGTGGTAATCGGATCGGACACCGGCCTGCTTCATTTGGCCAACGCCGCCGGCTGCCGCGTTATTATGATGAAACACCTGAACGCAAAAGAGTGTCCATACGGCCATCCGGACCGGGTGCTCACGCCCAGGCAGGCCGAATTGTCCGTGTCCGCTATCGAAATGGAAACGGTCCTGGCTGAAATCCTTCGCGTCCTAGGTCCACAGTCCGCAGTCCATAGTCCTGGGTCCCGCGGGGTGCAGCGTTGACCGCGGACTCGGAACTCTGGACTCGGGACAGTACTGATGGTAACAGTTGAAAGCATTCGCAAAATCCTCTATCCTTTCAGCAGTCCCAGAGGACAATAACAAGCAGGTGACTGTTATGCAGGCAACAACTCAATTTTCAATTTCCGAATGGGAAAAGGCCCCGGCCAGTGATTCCCAGGAAACGGCACTGACCGCCCTCGAGGACGGGAAGGTTTTGTTCTTTCCGCACCTCGCATTTGCGCTTACGAGCGCCGAAGCCCGATTCCTCACTCCTGACCTGGTCGGCGATTCCAAAAACATCAGCTACAATTTTGCCATGCGGAAAATCGGGCATTGCGCATGCGCTGATTCCGACAAACCAGCGGTTGCGGAAATGATGCACCGATTCTGCGGGCAGGCAAAAGCGCTCGTTGAGAATCTTCTGCCCTTCTACAGGGGCGGACTCACCATGGGCCGCGCGAGCCTGCGCCCGGTCGAAGCCGCGGGCCGCGCGCAATCCTGGCGCAAGGACGATACACGGCTGCACGTGGACAGTTTTCCAACGACGCCGCTGAAAGGAAAAAGAATTTTGCGTGTTTTCAGCAATGTCAATCCCTCGGGCCGTCCGCGCTGCTGGCGCCTCGGCGAACCGTTCGATCAAGTGGCCGCCCGATTTGCACCTATAGTACGTTCTCCCTTGCCCGGGTCACTCATGCTGATGCAACTGTTCCGCGTCACCCGCGGACGTCGCAGCCTCTACGATCACTATATGCTGGGCCTGCACGACGCCATGAAGGGCAACGACGACTATCAGCGGACGTGTCCGCAAAGCACTTTTGATTTCCCCGCGTTATCCACCTGGGCCGTGTTCACCGACTCTGTCCCGCACGCCGTCACCGCCGGCCAGCATCAATTTGAGCAAACGTTTTACCTGGACGTTCACGGCATGGCCCACCCTGAAAAGTCGCCGTTGCGAAT
The DNA here is from genome assembly GCA_035933915.1 of Verrucomicrobiia bacterium. Taxonomy (GTDB): domain Bacteria; phylum Verrucomicrobiota; class Verrucomicrobiia; order Limisphaerales; family UBA11358; genus UBA11358. The sequence continues at coordinate 42,191 of DASYYL010000168.1, read as the reverse complement.
TTTGGAAAAACAATTGGGAAGAACCCTGACTCCCTGAAAAGCCAATGGGCAAGCGGAACAAATTGCGGGAGAAGATTTTACTTGGCAATTTCGACGCCAACATTGACTTTGACGACCTTTGTCATCTGTTGCGGCGCTGGGGCTTTAGCGAACGAATCAGCGGCAGCCATCACATTTTCAGCCGCAACGGGATTGAAGAAATTATCAATATCCAGCCAAAAGGCCGGATGACAAAGAGCTATCAAGTTGCGCAAATCCGTGATATGATCTTAAGATATCGCATTGGAGAACAAATAAATGACTGAATCCAAATACGAGATGATTATTTATTGGAGCGAACAGGACAAAGCGTTCCTGGTCGAAGTTCCGGAATTGGCCGGCTGCATGGCCGATGGCGGAACACGGGAAGAAGCAATTAAAAACGCGAATGAGGTCATCCGGCTTTGGATCGAAACAGCAAAAAAAATCGGGCGGGAAATTCCAAAACCCCGGGGCAGATTGGCTTACGCATAATACATGAGCAAAACTCTTTATCTTTCACCGCCGTCGTTTGACGGCTTTGACGGCGGCGCGGGCGCGCGCTACCAGGCGCGGCGCGAAGTGACGTCATTCTGGTATCCCACCTGGCTGGCGCAACCTGCCGCTCTGACGCCCAACTCGCGGTTGCTGGATTGCCCGCCGCACCACGTGGATCTCGCCGCGTGCCTGGCCATCGCCAAAGACTACGATCACGTCATTATTAATACTTCAACGCCGTCGCTTAAAAACGATTGCAAAGTGGCCGAGGCCATCAAGCAGCAAAAGCCGGATACAAAAATCGGCTTTATCGGCGCGCATACCATGGTATTGCCCACCGAGACATTGAAGACGTCGCCGGCCGTTGATTGGGTCGGGCGAAAGGAATTTGATTATACCTGCAAGGAAGTGGCCGAGGGCCGTCCGTTCGAAACCATCGCCGGGCTGTCGTTCAAAAATCGGGACGGAAAAATTGTTCACAATCCCGAGCGCGAAATGATTCAGGACATGGACGCCCTGCCGTGGGTGGCGGACGTTTACCGGCGCGATCTGAAGATCGAAAACTATTTCATCGGCTATCTTCTTCATCCGTACGTCAGCCTCTACACCGGTCGTGGCTGCCCGGCCCAGTGCAGCTTTTGCCTCTGGCCCCAAACCATCGGCGGCCACAAATACCGCGTCCGCTCGCCCCAAAACGTCGCCGACGAAATGGCCTACATGAAGAAACTGTTCCCGCAGGTGCGCGAATTTTTCTTTGACGACGATACATTTACCGCCAATTTGCCGCGCGCGCGGGAGATCGCGAAAAAACTGGGTCCTCTGGGTTTGACCTGGAGTTGCAACAGCCGCGCCAATCTGGATTATGAAACCATCAAGAGTTTCAAAGAAAACGGGTTGCGGCTGTTTTTGGTGGGCTACGAAAGCGGAAACGACGACACCCTCAAACGGATCAAAAAAGGCGTGACGACCGACGAGATGCGGCGGTTTACAAAGTCCTGCCACAAGGCGGGAGTGGTCATTCACGGCACGTTCATTCTGGGTTTGCCTGTCGAGACCAAAGAGACCATCGAGCAGACCATTAATTTTGCGAAGGAATTGGACGTATTCAGCCTGCAGGTTTCGCTCGCTGCCCCGTATCCGGGCACAGAACTTTACGAACAGGCCAAACTCAACGGCTGGTTTGTGAAAAAAGACAAAACGGACCTCGTCGAAGGCGATGGCTTTCAGCAAAGCACACTCGAATATCCTGAAGCCACCAAGGAGGCAATTTTTGAGGCCGTGGATCGTTTTTATCGAACCTATTACCTGCGGCCCAAGCCGATTCTTCGAATCATCAAAACGATGCTCGAGGATAAGGATATCATGGTGCGGCGCTGCCGTGAGGGCTACGAATTTTTCAGAAGCCTGCGCCAACGCAAAGCCGACCTTGCTGCGGCACAGGCCGTGGCAGCATAACAAGCCGCTGGATTAATGGATTGATGGATTATTGGATTTATGGGAGCTTTCGCGTCTATGCGGCGCTCTCATGTCGTGATTCTTGTCGTTACCGTATTTGCTTTTCTGCTTTTGGGCGGCGCTTCAAAAACTTCGCCGTCTCTTGTCCGGCTGAGCGCGTTTACCTGCCAGGACGTTACCCTTACCGGCGGCCCAATGGCCGCCCAGGCGCAGTTCGCGCGTGAATTTTACCTCGCAATTCCCAGCGACAATCTCCTGAACGGTTTTCGTTTGCGCGCCGGATTGCCCGCGCCGGGCCGGCCCATGGGAGGCTGGTACGATCCCAACGACTTCGCAGGCGGCTGTACCTTCCCGCAAATCATCTCCGCGCTCGCCCGCACCTACGCCAATACCGGCGACGTTCGTTACAAGGAAAAAGTCATCGAACTGGTCCATGGTTTTCACCAAACCATCGCGCCGGACGGTTTCTTCTTTATTTCAAAAAAGATTTCTACGAACTGGCCCTGCTACACCTATGATAAAAACTGCATCGGAATGCGCGACGCCTGGACGTTCACTGGAGATGCCGAAGCGCTCGACGTGCTGCGCATCATGACTGACTGGGCGTATAAAAACATGCCCCGGCGCAAAGACGAATGGTACACGCTGCCGGAGAATTTCTATAACTGCTACGCCTTGACCGGCGACAAGCGCTACCTGGAAATGGCCCATGAATACGACTATAGCGACGAGTATTACGATTATTTTGCCAATGAAACCAATGCCTTCCTGCCCACGCGCCACGCTTATAGCCACGTCAATTCCCTCGCTTCGGCGGCAAAGATTTATGAAGTAACCGGAGATCCAAAGTATCTCCGGGCCATTTCGAACGCCTGGGAATATCTGACCGGCACGCAGATGTTCGCTTCCGGCGGCTGGGGGCCAAACGAGCGATTTGTCTGCGCCGGTGAAGGCAAACTCACCGATTCCCTCGATTTCAAAAAGACCCGCTGGCATTTTCACACGCGGAGCGGCGATTACGTTAATAGCTTCGAGACTCCCTGCGGCGCCTATGCCAACGTCAATCTCGATCGTTATCTCATCCGTTTCACCGGCAATCCGAAATATGGCGACAACATGGAACGCGTCATTATTAACGGCATGTTGGCCGCGCTGCCCATGCAACCGGATGGCCGGACGTTTTACTACTCGGATTACCATCCCGGCGCGCATAAACAATATTTTCCGGCCGCCTGGCCCTGCTGCTCCGGCACCTACCCGGAAAACACCGCGGATTATCCGCTCGACATTTATTTTCACGATGACGACGCGCTTTACGTGAATCTATTCACGCCATCGGAGGTCCGCTGGCAATTTGGCGAAGAACGCGTCACGGTGGGTCAACAGACCGATTTTCCAATGTCCGATACAATGACTTTTTCGTTGCATTTGAAGCGGCCGGCTCGCTTCGCGCTCAATGTACGCGATCCGGAGTGGGCGTCAGGGCCGGCCAAAATCGCGGTGAATGGCCGGCCATTGAAAATCAAAACCGCTCCGGGGGCTTATTTAAAAGTCTACCGCAAATGGCACGACGGCGACGTTGTAACCGTCACGCTTCCGATGTCCCTGCGCTTCGAGCCGATAGACGCGCAGAACCCGCATCTTGCGGCGTTGATGTATGGGCCCGTCATGCTGGTGGCCCTGGCCGACGGCCAGGTTAGCTTTCACGAAGACCAGTCAAAGCCGGACCAGTGGATTCATCTTCAGGACCCGGATACGCTCACCTTTCAAGCTGCCGACGGTACCCGTTTTCGTCCATTTTATTTGATTACCACTGAACGATATACGACCTATTGCCGTTTTTCTGGACAGGGCTTCGCCGCTCAGTGAAATTTACGCCGGAACCCTTGAACATTCGACGATTTATGGTTTATTTGCACCAAGTTCGAGTAATTGAATGAATCACGGGCTGATGTGTCTATTAATTTGAATTATGTTTTTCGGAATTGATCCCGTTTATTTGTTGTTCGCCATTCCCGGGCTTTTGCTGGGAATTTGGGCGCAGACAAAATTGTCCCATGCTTATGGCAAATACAGTCAGATTCCTGTGGATTCGGGAATGACCGGCGCCGAGGCGGCGCGCGAAATTTTGGACCGTGCGGGCCTGGTCAACGTACCAGTCGAGGAAGTCGACGGGCACCTGAGTGATCATTATGACCCGGCCAAAAAGGTCCTGTTCCTGTCCTCAGAAAATTATAGCGGCCAATCGATCGCGGCCGTTGGCGTGGCAGCTCACGAATCCGGTCACGCGCTGCAGCATCAGGCCGCTTACGGACTCTTCACTTTCCGGATGGCGATCGTTCCCATGACCCAATTTGCCAGCGTCGCCTACGTTGGTATATTCTTTGCAGGCCTCATTTTCCGAAGCTTTTTCCCAACGTTGATCACCATCGCCATTGCGCTCTTTGCGGTGACAACGCTTTTTCAACTGGTGACATTGCCGGTGGAATACGACGCCAGTCGCCGGGCGAAGGAGCAATTATTCCGCTTGGGTTTGGTCCATGAGCACGAACGCGAAGGTGTGAGCAAAGTCCTGGATGCCGCAGCCCTCACCTACGTCGCCGCTCTGGTATCGTCGGTGTTACAACTGCTCTACCTCCTGAACATCCGCGATCGGCGATAGAACAGTCGGTCGGGCACAGACTGTCTCCTCCTCTTGTTCAGATACCTTTGCCGCCAAAAGCATGTCCCCAACAATCTTCCAGTTTGGTTGTTGCGACGCACCATCCACGTCCTCAGCACATGCGGCAAGGGCCTCAAGAAAACGTTCGAGGCTGCCGTTTTCCCAGGTTTCCGGATTATCGTGAAGATCCGCACTGAGCGCTCGAGCAAACGCCACAAAATCTTCGCGGGACCTAATTGAATTGTTGAAATCAGCCAGAGTCATAGCAGTTCATTTGAAGCATAACCCCTGCCATAAGATTAGTCCTGAAGCGCTGCCGAATCGCCCTAAAACCGCCTAAATTTTCACTTGTGGCGCAAGATGAGACGCGCCTTGAGCTAGAACCAGTGACTGCCGGCCATTGTTCAAATGACCTAAAATGTCCGCCTGCTGTTCCCTCTCCGCTCCCATCGGTTGGGAGGGGAGAGGGCCAGGATGAGGTGAGGGTTCCTCGGCAAGGAGCCCTCTCAGGCCACTATCCAATTGAGTACCGATTTTTGGACATGGAGCCGGTTCTCCGCCTGCGTGAAAATCGTGTTAGCGTTCGACTCGAACGTTTCTTCGTCAATTTCCTTGCCGCGATAGGCGGGGAGGCAGTGCATGACCAACGCGTCCGGTTTGGCCAGCTCGACCAATTTTCGATTTATCTGGTAGCCCTTCAGAATTTTCAGCCGCTGGGCGGATTCGCTTTCCTTGCCCATCGATACCCAGACATCCGTGTAAAGCAGGTCCGTGCCGCGCGCCGCCTTTTCCAAATCGTCCGTGCAAGTGATTTTGCCGCCGGCGCGTTTCATGATTTGGGCGGCTGGCTGGAATTTTTTTGGCGCGGCGATGCGCAATTCAAAATTTAATTTCGCCGCCGCAAAAATCCACGAGCGCGGCACGTTGCACGCGCCGTCACCGACAAACGTAACGACTTTGCCCGCAATCGGGCCGCGCAGTTCTTTGTACGTAAAAATGTCGGCCAATATCTGGCACGGATGCTCGTCGTCCGTCAGCGCGTTGATCGTTGGGATCTTCGAAAACTCGGCGAATTCCTCGACGTCGTTCTGTGCAAAGGTCCGGATAATCGCGCCGTGGACCATGCGACCCAAAACGCGGGCGGTGTCTTTGATTGGCTCGCCGCGGCCGAGTTGGATGTCGTTTGAGTTCAGAAAAAGCGCTTCGCCGCCCAACTCGCGAACGCCGACTTCGAATGACACGCGCGTCCGTGTGGAGGATTTGGAAAACATCAACGCCCAGGTTTGTCCGGCCAGCGGCTTGCGGTCTACGCGCGCCCGCTCGCGTTTGAGGACCACGGCATCGCGTAAAATCTTTTCCATGTCCGCCACTGGCAATTTTTCCAATGACAATAAGTGTTTCATTTTTGCGCTCGGGAATGAGTCCAACTCAAATATGGTTTATAACCGATACGGTTGACGCCGTCACTTCTTTTTCTTCAACGCATCCGCCGCGCACCAGAGGTACCAGGAGGCGGTCGTGCGAAAGGGGCGCCAGATTTCACCGTGGGCGAGAATTTGCTTCGGCTCGGGCAATGCGCGCTTTCTGTAGGCGTGCCGAAAACCGTTGCGCACGCCAAAATCGTGCGCGGGCAAAACATCATGCCGGCCAAGTTGAAAAATCAACAGCATCTCAACCGTCCAACGCCCGACACCCCGAACCTGCGTCAGGCGCAGAATGATTTCGTCGTCAGAGAGATTAACGATTTCGCGGGGACCGGGCACAACGCCGGACAGTGCGGCCTGGACGAGCGATTGAAACGGCGTCCGGCGTGTTTCCGGCGACAGGCCGCATTGCCCGTGCTCCCGGATCAACAGGCGCATGACCGGGTCGATCGAGGACAAATGCTTATGCGCTTCAGGCGTCATAATATGTCTCCCGCACGAGACGAAGTTTGGCCAGTGGCGCTGCCACCGAGTCTCTAACTTTTCTTAATTTGAATGTCCAATTCGCGATCACCGTGGCCTCGGTGCAAACCGTTACGCGAGCGACTTCACCACTTCTTCAATCTTCGAAATGCCTTCACCGGCTTCCTGTGGTTTCAAGTTAAGCGGCGGCAACAAGCGAAGGACCTGCGTGCCGGCCGGAATCACCATGACGCCGGCCGCGTGCATCCTGTTTGTGAACTGGACCGCCGCGGTCTTGTCGATAGATGCAAACGCCGGAATCCTTTCCTTTTCCACCAGCTCAAGCCCCATCATGAAACCCAGGCCCCGGGCGGTACTTGCGACGGTGGGATAAACCTCAGCAAGGCGTTTTAATTCGTTGAGCATCCAATCGCCGAGTTTGCGCGCCTGCGCGTCCAGTTTTTCCCGTTCGATGACTTCGAACACTTTCAGCGCCACGGCGCACGCGATCGGCGAGCCGCCGCACGTAGTCCCATGAGAGCCCGGCCCGAGCAAATCCGCATAAGGCGCGCGCACCCAAAAGGCGCTGATGGGAAATCCGCCACCGAGCGACTTCGCCATGGAAATGCCGTCGGGCAAAAACTGTTCGTCGTCGGGCGTACCTTCCAAAATTCGCTGAAAACTTTGATATTTGCCGGTGCGAAAATGGCCGCATTGCACGGAGTCCATGAATAACAACAGCTTCTTCTCATTGCACAACGCGCGCAGACCGAGCAAATAAGCCGGCTTGGCCGGCGTCACTCCGCCTTCACCCTGGATACCCTCAATCATAATCGCGACCGTCGCGGGGGAAATTGCCGCGCGCGCGGCATCCAGATCGTTAAACGGGATGTGCCGAAAACCAGGCGTCATAGGATCGAACCCCTTTTTCACCTTTTCCTGGCCCGTCGCGGCGATGCCGGCCAGCGTGCGACCGTGGAATGAATTGCTGGCCGTCAAAATTTCGAACCGTCCTTCGTCATGTCCAAATTTTCGGGCCAGCTTGAACAAGCCCTCATTCGCCTCCACACCACTGTTGCCGAAAAATACTTTACCCTCGCCAATGCGATTGATGATTTCCGCGGCGAGGCGGCCCTGCGGTTCGGTGTAATAAAGATTGCACGTGTGAATCAGTCTTTGCGATTGGGCAATGAGCGCTTCCGTAATGGCTGGGTGCGCGTGCCCCAGGCAATTGACTGCTATACCACCGCCGAGGTCCAGGTAGCGCCGTCCAGACACGTCAAAAACGTAGCTGCCCGAACCGTGGCTCAACGCAATGTCGAAGCGCGAATATGTGGGCAGGACGTCCTTTTGAAACAGGCCACGAATGGACTCAAACTCATTTTGGACGATGGCCGATGGCGATGGAACAATTTCTTTCACAATTTGAAGTGATGAAAATGCACGAAAGAATCAGAGTTTCAAGTGTTCAGTGCGGTAAACCTCTATGCCTCGGCCGCCTTTTTTTTCGCCCAATTTCCTCCACGCCAGCCAAAGCAAAAAGCCCATCGTTACTCCGCCCAGGTGCGCAAGGGAATTAACATTGCTGAAACCGTACATTTGCTCCATCGCGCCCAGAAGTTGCGACAGGAGCCACAACAAGAACAGCGCCCACGCCGGGACCCGTATCCAACCCGTGCCCCGCCGAAACCACAACCAAATCCAAAAGAACGCCAGGCGCGCCCTCGGAAATTTAATCGTATAAAACATCAGCACGCCGGCGATGCCGCCACTGGCCCCGATGCCCGGCACATGCGAATGCGGATCACTCACAACGTAAAAGATATTGCCGACAATTGCGGCCGAAAAAATCAGGACCAGAAACCTCCACCATCCCAGAAAATCCTCGACTTCGCCGCCGGCGAGCAGAAAGACATACAGATTGCCCAATAAGTGCGCCCAGCCTGCGTGCAGAAAAAACGACGTCAACAGCGTCGCGCCGCCATAGCGAAAGGCGTGGGCCGGAACCGTCCCAAAATCTTTCACCACCGTTTCCAGATTGCAAAACGCGCAAACGCTCACGATGACGATGAGCGCCGACAACGACCACGTCGCCCACGGACGCCTCGACGTTTCGGCGGTATAATACTTTACGGGAAGCCCCATGGCGGCAGGGATCCACTTCCAGGCTTCGTCCGGGGATTCATCCGTCGTGTAGTCCTCCCCCAACGCCCAATCCTGTTGCATCTTTCGTTTGGCCTCCAGTTCGGCCGCCGTAAAAAGCACTTCCTCCGGCGAATCGAGAACGCTCTCGGGCAATACTTCAAATTTTCCCGCATCAAACCACACCGTGCCGCATGGCTTGCACGAATCCAATGTGACGGGCGGGTCCGAGACTTCAAACGACTTCATGGACGACAGGCAAAACGGGCAGGCGTGCGACGACACCTGTGTGGCCGTGTTCATTTTCCGGACCAGTCCCGCGGCGAAACGGTCTCCGGTCATCCGCCGGATTTGCGGTACCGTGACCGCGCGGCCGTTGCACTCGCTGCAATAGTAATAGAGGCCCTCCCGCTGCCGGACGGTTTTCAGACCTATCTTGCACGTTGGACAGGTGGCCATCGGATTTACGATTTAGGATTTACGTACAATAGTAAAGAGACAAAAATACGTGTTGTAAATTTTTCATGAAACGCGGCAGAGGCATAGTGAACGCAAGCCCATGGCGAACCCTCTTTCTCCTTGCATGTTGCTGCTCGCCGTTATCAATCACCTGACGGTAATTCTCCCTCTCCCAGCCCGTCCTCCGTAGCACCAACCGTTACTTTCTTCGAGAGTATGCATCTTGCCTTTCCTGTAGATAAACGCGGAGTAGCGATACTGCGGAGGGTGGACGGGAGAGGGCAAGAGTTGAGGGCGAGTCATTCAAAGGCATGTCCACCAGCCACTTGCGAACCGCGACGTCCTGTCCGCGAGCCGTCCGATTCCCTGCAAGCTTTTACGCTTGAAAACGTATAGGTTAATGAATAGATGAGACAGAAAAACAGAGAATTTAAGCTGGCGATTTGCCAACGGAAAAGAAAGCTGGTATTTTATGAATACGCGAGGCATATCAAGACTCAATAATAACGGATGGACCATATTGCACACCCGGATGAAAGCTTTCCTTAACCTTCTTTTAATCTTCGGGCTGGCCGCGTTCGCGGCTCGGGCGCAGGCGCAGTATGAAGTGCCGCCGCCCATGCCCGCCGTGCCGGCCTTCACCGACGCCCAACTGCAACAGTTACTGGGACCCATCGCGCTTTATCCCGATCCATTGATCGCCGTCATGCTGCCCGCGGCCGCTCTGCCCACGGAAATCGTCATGGCCGACCGATACGTCGGCAGCGGCGGTGATCTCAATCAAATTGACCAGCAGGGCTGGGACCCAAACGTCCAGGCGCTGGCACACTATCCGGCCGTTTTGAAATGGATGGACGATAACCTGACCTGGACCACCCAACTGGGCGAAGCCTTCCAAAATCAGCAGCAGGATGTCATGAACGCCGTCCAGGAGTTGCGCACCGACGCCTACAACCTGGGCAACCTTCAATCCACGCCGCAACAGCAGGTCATCAACGACAACGGGTACATCGAGATCCTTCCGGTCACCCCGGATAATGTTTATATTCCGAATTATCAGCCCAATCAGGTCTATTACAATCAGCCGGTTGGCGTGCCCTTCGTGACTTTTAGCGTGGGTTATGTAATTGGCCCGTGGTTGTGCGGCGATTTCGATTGGCGCAATCATCACGTGATTTTCTGGGACCGCGACCATCCCCGGCCCGCGGACTGGTGGCATCAACGGCCTGAGGAACGCGCCCATTTCATCGACTCCGGCCACGCACCGGTGTGGAACGGGGCAGACCGGCCCCCCCGTCCGACGCCGTTTCAGGGTGACCGCGGTTACAATAATAATCTACCCTGGACGGCTCCGGCCGCAAATTGGGGAGGACAGCCGCAGCATCCTCAGCCGCAGGGGCATCCCCAGCCGCAGGGGCATGCTCAGCCACAGGGACAACTCCAGCAGCAACAACTCCAACAACAGCAACTCCAGCAGCAGCGCGTTGAGCCGCAGCACGTCGAAAACCCTCAACCGCCGCCCAATAATGCCTTCATCGGCATCCAAAGCGCTCACGATACGCGGGATTACAGCAACCGCGGCGAACACAGCATGCAGACGATGCCCCAGTTCCGCGACCTGGGCGGTTTTCACGGTGGCAACCCGCCTCCGCCTCAGTCAAGTGGATTTCGCGGAGGCGGCGGCGCTCCATCTGGTGGCGGCGGCGGAGGCAGTGGCGGATCCCGCGGCGGCTCGCCTCCCCCCAGTAACGGCGGCGGCGGCGGAAGACATTAAACCCAACCTGACTCTCCTATGACTTCGAAAGTGTCCAGGGAAATGAGAAATATCTGCGTTGCAGCGTTGGCCATACAGGCCTTTATCCTGGCGCAGACCGCGTGGTCCCAATCGCTCCACACCGCCGGGCAGGAGAGCTTTACCTCGCCGGATGAAGCGATCAATGTCCTGGTATCGGCCGCCCAAAACCATCAGCGCGATGAAATGCACGCCATCTTCGGCCCGGCAGGGCGCCAACTGGTTTCGCCCGACGTCGTTCAGGCTGCGGAATCGTATAAAATGTTTGTGCAACGGTTGACGCAGAAAGTGGAACTGGTCACCAATTCGGACGACAACATTTCACTTTTTCTAGGCAATGACAATTGGCCGTTTCCAATTCCCCTGGTCAAGCGCGACGGCCAATGGCTGTTTGACACGGAAGCCGGCCGGCAGGAAATTCTCGCTCGTCGCATCGGGATGGATGAATTGGCCGTCATCAACGTCTGCCACGCATATGTGCAGGCCCAGCGCGAATACGCCAGTGAGGATCGCATGGGCAACGGCGTCCTCGCTTACGCTCAATTCATTCATAGCGACACCGGTACCCACGATGGCCTTTACTGGCCAGTCCAACCGGGCGAACCGTTAAGTCCGCTGGGACCGCTCATCGCCGCCGCTCATGGCGAAGGCTATCGTCACACTAAGGAAATGTTGAATGAGCAGTCCGCGCCCTATCACGGTTATTACTTCAGGATCCTGACGCGCCAGGGCCCGCACGCTCCGGGCGGCAAATATAACTACATTATCAACGGAAACATGATCGCCGGTTTCGCGCTGGTGGCATGGCCGGCCGAATGGGGCAATACGGGAGTGATGACGTTCATGGTCAATCAACAGGGCAAAATTTATGAAGCCGATTTGGGTCCCGTCACCGCCAAACACGCCGTCAATATGAAGGAATATGACCCCGACCCGCGATGGTGGAATCCAGTCAACCAATAAGAAGATAGAAGTTCGAGGATTGAGGACGGCCTCGAACATGGAGCGCGGACAGCTTTGTCCGCGAGAGCGAAATGGCGGGAACCGGCCGGTCTGCACCACAATGAAAACTCGCGGACTCGGCGTTCCGCGCTCCTCTCGATCGTCGTTTCCAAAAATCTGACGACGCCCAATGTTCTCCGGTTCTTTCAGAGAGGCACCATCAAAGATGCTTTTCCCGCACTGCCCATCTTCCATCTTCCATCTCCCATCTCCCATTATGCCGGCTGCAATTTGGCGCTGTTTACCTGCAAGGTCCGAATGACCATGCCAGGAGTGTCCAGAACTTTCCGAACTTTGCGCGCGAGTCTTGCCGGTGAGAACGGCTTCTCGAGGAAAAGCAATCCTTCATCCAGGACCCCGTGATGGGCCAGGGCGTCGTCGGTATAACCGGACATGAGCAGGATTTTCGTTTGAGGGCATTGCAGACGCAATTTGTCACTCAATTCCTTGCCGCTCATGTGCGGCATGATCACGTCTGACAGCACCAGATCGAAAGAGAAATTGCGTCGGATAACTTCCAGGGCTTCGAATGCATTATTGGCCTCTTGTATTTTGTACCCGCAGTTGCGGAGGATCACAACCGCCAGCCTTCTGACGGCTAAGTCATCTTCGACTACCAGAATGGATTCCGTGCCCATGGGCATATCCGAGGAATCGGTATTTCCTGCCGGTTCCAGAAGCGCATCTGTGCGAGGCAAATAAATCTTAAAGGTGGTTCCACAATTGGGTTCGCTGGACACGTGGATATCGCCTCCGCTTTGGCAGACGATTCCGTAACAGGTCGCCAGGCCCAGGCCGGTGCCTTTGCCAAGTCCCTTGGTCGTGAAAAACGGCTCAAAGAGGTGCGCCTTGACCTCGTCAGTCATCCCGACGCCATTATCGGTAATGGCCAGCAACACGTATTCTCCGACGTCCAATGTGCGATTGCGGAATTTCAATTTGTGATCGATCACGACGTTTGAAGTGCTGATGGTGAGCTTGCCGCCGCGCGGCATTGCATCGCGCGCGTTGACCGCCAAATTCATAATGACCTGTTCCAATTGGCCGGGATCGGCTTTGACTCGACCCAGGCTCATGTCAAACAAGGTGGACAATTCAATGTCTTCGCCGATCAATCGCCGCAGCATTTTCTCCATGTTGTGAACGACATCGTTCAATTGCAAAACCCTGGGCTGGAGCAATTGTTTGCGGCTGAAAGCCAAAAGCTGCCGGGTCAGCGAAGCGGCCCGCTCGGAAGCATTTTGAATTTCTGCGATGTTCTTTTGCAGCGGGCTGCTCTTATCAAGGGCCTGCGCGGACATGGCGCAGTAGCCGCCAATGATCGTTAAAATGTTATTGAAATCGTGGGCCACGCCGCCGGCCAGGCGTCCGACAGCCTCCATTTTTTGGGATTGTAATAAGCGGTCTTCGCTCACGCGCAGTGCCTGCTCGGCCTGTTTTAGGTCCGTGACGTCCTGAACGGTTCCAATCATTTTAATCGGTTCGCCGGATTCATTGACAACAACTTCACCGCGGCCGGACATGATTCTTTGCGACCCGTCCGGCAATACAATCCGATGGTCACGGGAAAAGGGATGGCCGGTGCGCAACGATTCAGCCAGTGCTTCCTTTACTCCGGGCAAATCCTCGGGATGAATCCGTTCCAGACATGTCTCCATCGAAAGTTCTGCGTCTTCCGGCTGCCATCCGTACATCCGGCGCGTCTCCTCGGACCAGATGATTTTGTTTGCAGGGATGTCCCATTCCCAGCTTCCGAGTCTGGCAATCTGTTGTGCCTGGGCAAGTTGCGCCTCGCTCTTTCTGCGTTCGGCATTTTCTCTGGTCAATTCAGCGGTGCGTTCGGCAACGGTTTGTTCAATGCTTTCATTCAATTCCTCGAGTTTTGCCTGCCGTTCCGCCACAAGCATCATTTCGCTAATGCTCTTTCGTATCGAGATAATCAAAAAAACGACTTCGAAGAGGACCCAACCCGCGTGCTCGAAAGATCTCCAGACAGATGCATGCAGAACGCCGTAGACCGATTGCGGCCAAATATAGCCGCGCAGGAGATGATCCACGTAAACAACGGCTGAAGCGGAAACGAGAACGGTCCAATCACGATAAAACGCCAGGATCGCCAGCGATCCGAAGACGTGAAAGTGGGTTTCGATCCGTCCGCCCGTCAGGTGAATCAACAATGCCGACATGAGCATTTGGCCGATGCCAACCGTATGGCGGGTCAGCGGATCCCCCGGATATTTGCGCGCCATGTAGACCGGCAAACTTGTGATGATCCCGCCCAGGAAAATGGCAAACCAGACGTGCGGATGAACATGGCTGTTCATGCCGGCCCAGGTTTTGGGTGAAAACCAAATGGCCAGGACAACCGCAAAAAACCATTGAAAGATCATCAGCCACGAGAAGAGATAGGACGTGTGCAGAATGATGCTCTGCCGTTGTTCATTGAACAGCCCGGTAACACGGCGAGATACAGCCATCGAACCATTGATAAATTTCGACGATGAGGGAATCATGGCTTAGGGCAGGATTGAGAGTTGGATTCAGTCAGAAGGGAACATCCGTAAACGGGCGTGCGGCTTACGCCGGCAGGTCTTCCCATGGCTAAAGAAATGATCGCGCTTTCACCAACGTTGTCACCGGCATGGCCGCGGCTCCCGGTGATACCTCCTCGAAAAAGCAACTTGCCGCTCGGATTATAGAGCAGGACGTAACCTGAAGTTTCCGCGCCGAACTTGCGGGCCATCGCATCGTTCGTGTCTTCCTGCACTGCCACACCCGGAATAGCGGCTGCGCTTCGCCAAAGCGCCGTGTGGGTCCAGCCGGCGGGATAACCAGACGGCTTGAAAAATAAAACGTGAGCGGCGATTCGTCCGTTGCTCTGCGCAAGCAGGCGATTGAGTTCGTCAAGACTCGCGCGCGTACACGGACAGCGGGGATGCGCGAACATAATCAAAGTGTCGCGCGTGTTATCCAGCGGAATGGAAGTCCCCGCTAGCCATTGTTTAGGGGCACTGGCAGCCGAACCGCTCGCATTTTCATAGTCCAAAACCATGACAATGCCCGTCCCAATAGCGGACAGCCATAGCGCATACAGACAGGTCCGTATCAGGCGGCCTTTCGTCATTTATAAGGTTTTAGCAATGGTTATGCCACGGAATTGGGAGGGACGCCGCGCTGCGCAAGGACTGGCGGGTCACGATGTGCCCGTCGTGACGGCACGCACCCCCGGTGCGCGCCATTCAACATTCGGTGTTCGATGTTCAGAGTCGAAAGGAGACTTGAAGATTGACTGGCGTTCTCCATCCCCCATCTTCTATCTTCACTAATAATTATGCAAAAACTTCTGGGAGTATCGATTCTGACTGCAATCCTTTCTATCTGCGGTTTCATCGCCAGGGCAGACAATGTGCCCGATAATTCCGCGGCCATTCTCACGCCGCAAGCGCCCGCGACGCCGCGCATCAACGGCGCCAGTATCTTCGGCGTCCGGCCGGGTTCGCCGTTTCTATTCACGATTGCGGCGACCGGCGATCGGCCGATGAAATTTTCTGCCAAACACCTGCCGTGGGGTTTGAAATTGGATTCCAAAACCGGCCGCATCACCGGCATGTTAAAAAAGAGAGACGAATTCATCGTCACACTGCGCGCGAAAAATTCGTTGGGTACGGCGGAGAAACAGTTTCGCATCGTTTGCGGCGATCGAATCGACCTCACACCGCAAATGGGCTGGAACAGTTGGAATTGCTTTGCCGGCACCGTGTCAGAGGAAAAAGTGAAACACGCGGCGGACGCGATGGTCCGAAGCGGCCTCGTCAACCACGGCTGGACTTACATCAATGTCGATGACGTCTGGCAAAACCAGCACAACACGTCGGACCCGAGCTTGCGCGGGCCATATCGGGACGATGCTGGCTTTATCGTCCCGAACTCGCGCTTTCCCGACATGAAAGGCATGGCCGATTATATCCATAGCCTGGGTTTGAAAGCGGGTTTGTATTCCTCACCCGGTCCGTGGACCTGCGGCAGTTGCGCCGCCAGTTGGCAGCATGAAGAGCAGGATGCGGAAACTTACGCGAAGTGGGGATTCGACTATTTAAAATACGATTGGTGCAGTTACAGCGATGTGGCGTCCCAGGATACGTATCCGATCGACCGGCCGGGCGCCAGCGCGGACACAGTTCGCGCGATCCGGCCGTATCAGCACATGGGCGACTGTTTGCGCAAGCAACATCGCGACATCATTTTCAGCCTCTGCCAATACGGCGATAATGATGTTTGGACGTGGGGCGCTTCGGTGAACGGAAATAGCTGGCGCACGACCGGTGATATCGTGGACACGTGGGACCGCATGAAAGAAATTGGGTTTAACCAGGGCTCGGCCGCGCCTTATGCCGGGCCGGGCCATTGGAATGACCCCGACATGCTCGTCGTCGGCCAGGTTGGCTGGGGCAATCTGCATCCTTCCCGCCTGACGCCAGACGAACAATATACCCACATTAGTCTCTGGTGCCTGTTGTCCGCGCCGCTGCTCATCGGCTGCGACCTCGACAAGCTCGACAACTTCACGCTCAGCCTGTTAAGCAACGACGAAGTGCTCGCGCTGGATCAGGACCCGCTGGGCAAAGAGGCCAAATGCGTTATCAGCGACGGCAATGTGCAGGTCTACGAAAAGGAACTTGCCGACGGCAACCGCGCACTCGGTTTCTTCAATCTCGGGACCGAACCCCTGGATTATGGGTTCAACAAATTTGCCGTCGTGGGCCTGACCGGCAAACAGCACGTCCGCGATTTATGGCGGCAAAAGGACCTGAACGAACTCGACACGGCCAACGGCCCGCTGCCGCTTACGATTCCCGCCCACGGGGTGGTGCTCTACAAATTCACTAGCGTCAAATGACCGCATGCACGGGGGCGCACGCGCCGGTCGCAAGTGGCGCTGCCACCGCGCAAGCGGGGCGCCCACGCCCGACCATTCCCAAAAATTAAAGTAGCCCGTTACCCAAAAATATCGCCACGAAACGGACACTGATTGACGGACCGTTTGCTAAATGATATTGGATAGACTCAGCTTATGCCCGCAACGCTTACCATCCACGATGAAACGGCTTCCGGCCAAAAAACTAACACACTCACGCTTGATTGTCTGACAGAATATCTCACCGTGCGCGAATTGATCCGCGCCCGAATTTATCAGGAAGTGCAGGACTACAATTCGAAACAGCCGGAGTATTTTCGCGGGCTGGTCGAACCCACTCACGCCGAGAAGGTCTTGAACGGTTACAAACTGAAGGAAAAGCGAAAAATCGATTGGGAACAACAATATCAAAAAGCCCTCGAAGCGTTTGAACGAAACGGATTCTTCGTCCTCGTTGGAGACCGGCAGGCCGAGGGCCTCGACGAGCGTTTCGAGGTCAAGGTGGATACCGAAGTTTCTTTTGTAAAACTCGTGCCGCTGGTCGGGGGATAGAAAGCTCTCTCTTGCCTCATGGAATCCTGGACAAACGAAGAGCCTTATCCCGCGGGATTCGTGCCGGCGTTGATGGCCGAAACATGGAAGCGCCATCAGGCGAATGAGAAGCCGGCCGCATGCGGTTATGACGGCTTTCCGATCTACGCAACGAATCCTCGGCACGCTGAGCATCGTCTGATTACCGATTTCATTGAGCAATGCAGGGACGGCCGGGATTTCAACCTGTCCGGCAAGGACGTTGAAGCAGCAGGACGTCAGATTTTGGAACTGGGTCCCGAAGCAAAGGTGCGCGCGATCCTTGCCATCCTTGAACGGCTGCCTTGGTCGTGGAAGACGGGGGTGACCAAACGCCACCTGCGAGCTCTCAATCGGATGGCTTATCACTATGAAAACCCGGACTGGCGGTGGAAACTGGAACAGCTGCTGACGGCGTTACTAAGATCGCCGCCGGCATTTAGAGCAAAGGATTTTTCCGACCTTTTGACGGCATTGAAAGAGCCACCTGATCGCGAACTTTTGCATGAATTTGTGCGACCCAAGTGCGTGGTTCGGATCGCGCAAGTTTCCTGGCCTGATGGGATGGTTCCCGAAAGCGTGCTTCCTCGGTTGACCGAATTGGCGCGGTTCTTGGAGAAACAGCGGTGGGCCAGTCGAATCGAAGATCGCAAGGTCATGGAGGAACTGGGTGCGTTGACGGGCAAACCGAAACCGCAAAGTATAACCCCGGTCGACGCGTGGAGTGATGCCGCGTTAGCGGACCTCGGGAAAATGGCCGGGCCGGAATCCATCGCATGGCTCGCGCTCCTGGCGCATTGCAAAGGAGCCGATGGTTCCAAGCCCACGAAAAGCTGGCTCATGGAGGCGAAGCGTCTCGTGGATGAAATTGGCCAGGAACAGTTCAAGGCCCGGGTCCTTCAGTGGTTCGTAAGCCGAAACACCAAAAGTCCCGATCCCGATCTTCTGTTCGATGAAGGCAACGCAACAGTTCTTCGTGGCTTGGTTTGGTCTTTCTCGGGGTGGAAGAGTCCCGAGATAAGCACAGCGCTGGCTAACCTGGCTGAGGTCTGCTTTAAAAAGGTCCGCTGGCTGGGTCCGCGCTGTCCGCGTGTCGGCAACGCTTGCCTCTACACGTTGAGCACAACGCCTTCCGAGGATGCCGCAGCGCAGTTAAGCCGCCTCGATTCCACCGTTAAGCAGCCGACCGCCAAAAAACGTATCGGCAAATCCCTCGACAAAGCTTCGGAGCTAAGCGGCCAGACGCGGGAGGACCTGGAGGAATCAACCATTCCGGCTTACGGACTGGACATGAATGGCCATGGCAAACAGGCCATCGGAAATTACACGGCGGAATTTTCCATTGTGGGCGCTGATGCCTTCAAGGTGTCCTGGCGAAAAGCCGACGGCAAGACTCAGAAGTCTGTTCCAGCCGAAGTAAAAGAAAAGCACGCGACAGAATTAAAAGCTTTCAAAAGAACCCTCCAGGATGTCGAGAAGATGCTCACGGCCCAACGGCGGCGGATTGAGCGGCTGCTGATGACAGAACGCGAGTGGGATCTCGAAACCTGGCGCAAGCGATATCTTGACCATCCTCTGCTGGCGGATTTGACGCGGAGATTGATTTGGCATTTCAAGCTCGGCGAACAGTCGGCAACGGGCGCATGGCTCGAGGGCAAACTCGTGGACGCGGAGGATCATCCGCTCGATTGGCTCGCGCCGGAAACCCGCGTGCGGTTGTGGCATCCGATTGGATTTCCCGTCGAAACGGTAGCCGCATGGCGCGATTGGCTGCAAAAGCATGAAGTCTGCCAGCCTTTCAAACAGGCGCACCGGGAAATCTATGCCCTGACCGACGCGGAACTCCAAACGGGCGCGTATTCAAATCGCTTTGCGGCGCACATCATTCGCCGGCATCAGTTTGGGGCGCTGGCCAAGGACCGCGGCTGGACATACTTGCTCCAGGGACGGTTCGATTCGGACAGCGTTCCAACGCTGCAATTGCCAAGGTGGAATCTCGCAGTGGAATTTTGGTTGGATTACCCGGGTGGAGACGTCACCGAAAGCACATCGCAGTCGGGAATCTTTCTGCATATGGCAACCGACCAGGTCCGCTTTGTTCGCGACGGCGAAGCCCTGCTGCTCAGTGACGTCCCGGCTATCGTATTTACCGAGGTGATGCGTGACGTGGACCTGTTTGTCGGCGTCGCGAGCATTGGCAACGACCCGACCTGGCAGGACCACGGAGAAATCGAGGGGGCGAACGCTTACTGGCAGAGCTTTTCATTCGGCGACCTCAGCGTCTCTGCCAAAACGCGGAAGGAGGTTTTGGAGAAGCTCCTGCCCAAACTTAAAATTGCGGCCCAATGTTCGTTTGACGAAAAATTCCTGGTTGTCCGGGGCAAATTGCGCACCTACAAAATCCATCTGGGCAGCGGCAACATCCAGATGGAGCCAAACGATCAATATCTGTGCATCGTTCCGGATCGCGGCTTGGCGGCAAAGCACGGCGAGAAACTGTTCCTGCCATTTGAAGGCGATACCACCCTCGCGGTAATCCTCAGCAAAGCATTCCTGCTGGCGGACGATTCGAAGATTAAAGATCCGACGATACTGAGTCAGATCAGGAAATGAATACATGCCGAACATTCATCGGCACGGCCAAATTGAATAATGAAAATTGAGCCCAGCAAGACGCCTTCTCGGCTCTCCAAGAAAAATGGCGACGATTGGTCGCTAGCGAGGGAGTTTGGCTTGTTGGCGGACGGGGGTTGGGTGGATTGGTTGAAGCAGATTTGGACAAATTCAACGCCAGCAACGCGCTTGCATTTGGAGGAGCTAATCGGACTTTGCCGCGACGCTCAACCAGCGAGTGGCGGCGATTGGACAACCATGCAACACGAGATCGAATCGCTTTGCGGCTATCCGACGCCCCCCGGTCACGAGCCGAAACCGGAACCGGGCACGGAGGCTTACCAAAAGGATTTGGATCGGGTCGCGCCTGACGAAGCCTGGTGCTCTAAGGTGCGTGCGTTGAAACAAAAAGCTGGCCAGGTCCTCGCGATTGAGGTGGCACACCTTTTCCAGCGGGCAGTTCATTCCGGAATTGGCACTTTAAATCGTAAAGCACCCAATCGCGAAATACTAAGGGGACTAATTTGGTCAGTTGCTGTGGATGCCGCGACATGCCAGATAGACGCTCTGCGTCAGCTTGCAATCTGGTCTTTGTAAGGGGTCAGTCCTAGAATTGTGACAAAGAGGAACCAATGACGGGAACGCGCGCCCGGGATTGCCAGAGCGTTGGTGCGTTCAATATCCCGGAACGGATTATATTGGGTGGCTAGCGGCAGCCGGTGAAACCGGGGCGGGACGGAATACTGGACAAATCAATTTGATTCTCCTGGATGAGAGTCGAAGTTTAATTACCTCTAAATTTGGGCTTCAGCGAAATGAAGCTTTTCCCTAAAGAGCCTGGGTCGCAAGTTTAATTCAAATCTTACAATTTCCCAACAAAAGCCGGTCATTTTGGCCCTCTAAACTTCAAGTTTAGCATTTCATTTAGCCAACTTTACCCTGCAAAACCATAGCATAACGTTTTTACTAAATTTCGCCACCTGGGCTCTGGGAATCGCCTGCACTCCGTCCTGTCCTCCGTCTTGTCCTCCGTCTTGTCCTCCGTTGGCCCAGCGTAGGAGGAAACTTCTGAGCGAAGGAGGGTCCCTATCCTCATCCGAGGGAACGAAACCCAAAAGACGCAATTTCGTTCCCACCCCTTTTTCAACCCTTTGGCGATTTGAAACCCACAAATCACCCAATAATGACGCGCCTTTTTGTCATCCAAACCTTATTGCCCCTGGTTCGTTTCAGCCGTTTCATTCCCATACACAAAAATTTTGGGAACGAACCGGTGGCCGAACCACAGAAAGTACACAAAAAATGTGCGGCTGCTCTTTTTTGACGGTCGAAGTTCAGCGTTCGGAGTTCGGCGTTCGATGTTTATGGGTTTGCGCCTTCAGCGCGAGGCCTTTCCAGTCAGCTTCTCCTGCTCAACCGCCAACCCGCTTCGCGTGAGGAAGGAAATGTTGCCAGTTTGTCGCAGGTTGTTGCTACCTTGTTGCCGGTTTTGTTGCTACTTTAGTCATTGATATTCAACGATGTAGCCGATGTTGCCAGTTTTCAGAGAAATATATCAAATCATCATCATTGGGATCCCAAAGCCGTTTTCCACTTCAATCTCGACTCGTCCAATAGAATCTTCACCGCGCCCGAATCGCTCGTATATACCACCGGCACACCTCGCTGTTCCAAACGTACCCGCAATTTAGTGTTGGCGTGGCCTGTCGGAGGAAATTCGGAGTCCGCGATGACAATCAGCCGCGGTCGTACCGCATCAGCCAGGCCGTCGCACAACGGTTCGCCTTGGTTTGGCAGGCCGCTGATGACAATGTCCGCGCGCAGATCGTTTGTGCCGGATAACAATTGGCTTTGGCCGGCGGGGCTTAAATCCGAAAGCAGCAGGACTCTTTTGCCATAAAAATTTCCCAGCAGGACCAGCGCGCTATCGTCTGCCCGTTTGGAATCACCGCTTTCATCCGGCCATAATACGCGCCAGCAGCCGATAGTATCGCTACGATGAAGAACATTGCGCCGCGCCGGCGGCCCGTCAAACGAATCGACAATTCTATTATAGACCGGCGAGCGAAAATGGACCGGGCTGGTCCAGAGTTCGCGGACGCCAATCTCATTGTCCAGCGTCTCGGCACCGCCGCAGTTCCTGGCATCGCCTTCGCTCAGGATAAGTTGTGGGAGGCGGTTGACACCGTGCGCCTGGAGAAACGGTTTGACCGTGAAATTCACGGCGTCCTGGCTGCCGCAATCAATCAGGCAATCGTTACCGTCTGCGTCTACGAAAATGGCGTGTCCGCCATTCAAGGGCAGCACCGTCAATTCCATATCGCTCCGCCAATGAATTCCCCATGCAAAATAGGCCGCAATAATCAAAACCGCGCCGGCTGCGCCCAAAATTTTTCTCCGCATCGTGTTCATCAACGGACTCAGGAGGACGACCATGACGCCATAATATATTCCAATCCAAATCCACGACGGCGCCCGCACATATAAATATGAATCGGGGATTTCAGTGAACCATTCGCTGACCCGGCCCATTTCCAGCATGAGCAACCACGCGGCGTTGTTGAACAACCCGGTGGCGAACGGAAACCATGTTCCGCACAGGAGAGCCCCCAAATTCGCCATCAACGCAAAGGTCCCAAGCGGCACGGCGACGACATTGGCCAGGGGCGAGATGGGGCTGAACAAATGAAAATAGAACGCGCTCAGTGGAATGGAGCCAATCCACGCCGCCAGCGAAAGCGAAAAATAACGCGCCAAATAACGCACCGCTTGTGTAAGCCGGACGCGCCATTTCGGGACCAATACGGCCGGCAAAAGCGGGTCGTGTTGCATCAAGCCGTCGGACACTTGATTGAGCCGAGGCAATAGCAGGGCGATAGTCAGCATCACAAAGAACGAAAGTTGAAAGCTCGCCTCGAAGAGCTGGGGCGGGTCCCACAATAAAATGAGAAAGGCCGCCCCGGCGAGCGAATTTAATAAATCCGCCGGACGTTTGAGCGCCCAACCGCCCAGCACAATGGTCATCATCACCGATGCGCGAACGGCGGAAGATTCCCAGCCGGTGGCCGCCGTATAAAACCAGATCGCCGGAATGGCCACCCCGCCGCACCAACCGCGCGAAACCTGCAGCACACGCAGGAGCGCGACCAACATCCCGGAAATCAAGCCGATGCGGAGGCCATCGATCGCAAACAAATGCATCGTGCCCGCCCTCAGGAAAGGATCGCCGACGTCTCCGGTGAAGGCCGTTCGCCAGCCCAAAGTCATCGCCCAAAGCAGCCGCAACGTCTGGTCTTCAGGCAGTCCCAGCGCCAGCACGTGGTGCGACCATTCCAAAAACCGGTCCGTCACTGGCGGCCGCGGCAGAAACGGCTCCCTCAATTGCCAGTCATCCGCGAACCGCGCCCGCAGTTCATAGAAAACCCCGCGCGTTTGCAAATAGGCGCGGTCATCGAAAAGTCCTTCGGCAATGGCCGGCGGCGGACGCGAAATCATACCGAAAATCTCCACGTTCTGCCCTCCCCAATAATTCGTTCCGCCGGCGTGCGCCGGGTTCGCCATGGGCGTGAACACGATGATGTCTCCGTCTGCCGGCTGCCAGGGTTCGTCCCCGGCCCGAATCTCGGAAACTTTGACTTGCGCCTGGGAACGCTCGATTTCTTCGCCCCGGCGTTGCGAAATTTTTATCTGCGGCGATCGGACCAAAACGCCGCGCACACTGGCAGGTTCGGTTTGATCACCAACTATTCGGCGCAAATCGTTTGGTGAAATGATGGCCGTATGAAAGACAAGATTGGTCCACCCGGTCAGTATGAGCAATGCACACAATAGAAATGCCCGCCATTTGGCAACGGCCAGGACCAGAAGCAGCATCAGGAACGAAGCCGCAAAAAGTGCGGGCAGTGGCGGCTGAAAAAACTCCGCGAGCAACAATCCAAAACCGTAAAACGAAACGACGACAACAAACGGACGGTGGCACTGCCACGTGTCAATGCTTCGCGACTGCGAAGTCACGACTTCCGCCTCCGGTGGTAATGGAAAAGCCACGCGATGCCGATGCCAAGCGCGCCGCCTGCGGTATCAATGCAAACGTCTAAAACCCGCGGCGTTCGCGTGGGAACGAAACGCTGGTGAAATTCATCGGTCGCGGCATAAATGAATACCAGAAGCAGCGCGCCGCCTATGCGCGGCCAGGACCACGCCGGCAATGGATTACGCGAATAATCGACCGCCCGAAAAATCAGAAAACCGAAAATCGAGTATTCAAATACATGACAGCATTTTCTCAAAAAATGATGAATGTGTTCCATCTCCCAATAGGGCATATGCGGAAAAAGCCAGCGCAACAGGGGAATGACAATGCGCGAAGAATGTTCATAGGAGTGGGAATCCGCCGAAGCCCCAAAAATCACAATCATCCAAACCAATACCGGCGCCCAGGATGTCAAAAATGTCCGCATAAAAAAGTTTCCGCCGTAAGCTTTTAAGTTTCAAGAAAAACCCTAAAAAAATCCTGCAAGAAGTCGGAACTTGAAACGTAAGTACATTTGAGGCATATGATTTTGCTTTGATAGTCGAAAATGCGTTCATGAACTATGCTTAAGCTCGGCGTTAACATCGACCACGTGGCCACGCTCCGCGAGGCCCGCTATCGCGGGCGCGGATTCGGGGAACCCGATCCCGTCGCCGCGGCGCGCATCTGCGAGGCCGCGGGCGCGTACGGTATCACGGCGCACCTGCGCGAAGATCGCCGCCATATCCAGGACCGTGACGTTTCGGCCCTCCGCAACGCGGTAAAACGGCTAAATCTCGAGATGGCTAATGCGCCGGAAATTATCGAGATTGCCCTCAAGTTAAAGCCAGACATCGTTTGCATCGTCCCGGAACGGCGTTTGGAAGTGACCACCGAAGGCGGCCTCGATGTCGTGGCCGCCGAAAAATCGCTTTCGGAACTTCGCAAACGAATGAATGGCGCGGGTATTGAGGTGAGTCTGTTCATTGCTCCTGATCCGGCACAAATTGACGCGAGCGCAAGGGTCGGAAGCCAGTTCATCGAACTGCACACCGGCAAATTCGCGGAGGAATTTTTCGAACATGCCGCAAACGGGCATGCGCGAAAGGGATCTGTAACCACGCCGGAATTGCAGCGTCTAATTTCTGGTGCGAAGCAGGCGCACGCGCTGGGCTTGCGCGTCAACGCCGGCCACGGATTGAACTGCGATAACCTGCCGTCGCTCTTTGCCGTTCCACATCTGGTGGAACTGAACATTGGCCATAGCATTGTCAGTCATTCCGTTTTTTCGGGAATAGAAAATGCTGTCAAACAAATGTTGCGGGTGATGGAATCGTATCAAGCCTGAACGAGGTTTACTCTTTTGCAGCTCGGATTTTATCTGAGGCGGTTTGATTGGTTCGAAGCGCGTTGTAACCGAAAAATTACTTTCACTATTTTCGGTTTGGGTTAAATTGAAAATGATAAGAAAGGCTAAAATGAAAATAAAATCAAACAGGAGCGGTTTTACGTTGATAGAACTGCTGGTCGTTATCGCAATTATCGCCATTTTAGCGGCGATATTATTACCGGTGCTGGACCAGGCCAAACAAAAGGCCATCCAGTCAAGCTGTCTCAATAACCATAAACAATTGGCGACGGCATGGTCCATGTACAAGAATGACAGCGACGGTTATTTGGTCCTGGATGACCCGGTGACAGCCGGCATTTTGGGCGGGACCAACCTGCCGAGCTGGGCATTCGGTGATATGACCCAGCCAACGCAAGCGACGAACGCTAGCCTGATTCAAGAGGGCTTGCTCTATCCCGTTGTTAACAATGTAAAGATCTACCATTGCCCGGCAGATCAGATCCCCCAAACCGGCGAAGGCGAAACCACCCCGCACATTCGCAGTTACAGCATGCAACCGCAATTGGCTCCTCTCTATAATGGACAGGATTTCGTCCAGGATACCGCCTATCCGCCCATGTATCGTGAAAATGATATTCGGGCAGTGTCGCCGTCCTCGACCGTCGTATTCCTGGATGAAAGCCCCGTGACCATCAATGATGGTTACTTTTCCGTCCCGGTGACCGGCAACGCCTGGGCGACGGATCTTCCGGCTTATTGGCACGGTAGAGGCGACAATCTTTCCTTCGCCGATGGCCATGCTGAGCATTGGCGCTGGCAGGACGGCAGAACGTCCAGCCCGAATCCCGGTTCCGGCAGCGGGCCTTTTCCCGATTTGTCTCGACTTCAGGCCTGCCTCGGTTATCGGTATCAGTAAATGATCCTCGGTGTCGGCATTGACATCATCGAAGTCGCGCGGATCGCGGCCTCGCTCGAAAAATTCGGGCATCGGTTCGGGGAACGCATATTGTCGCGCGAAGAAAGTGATTACTGTTTGTCGCACGCCAGCCCGGCCCCATTTGTGGCCGCGCGATTTGCCGCCAAGGAAGCGATTTCAAAGGCATTTGGAACCGGCATCGGCTCGCACCTGGGCTGGCAGGACATGGAAATCGCGCATCGGGTAAGCGGCGATCCGTATGTGATTCTTCACGGCAAAGGCAAAAAACTATTCGAATCGCGCAAAGCAAAAGGCATTTTCGTCAGCATCAGCCACACAAAAGAATACGCGGCCGTGGTGGCGGTTTTGGAGGGGTAAGAAAATCGGTTTCTCCTTTTTCCCCATCCTCTTTTCCGCCACACTTCGCCCATGGAAACAGCCGTTGCGGCGATTTTGCTCTTCGCGGGCGCGAGTTTCTTCTTTGCGTTGGCGGAGACAGCTTTATTTTCCTTGAGCAACTGGCAGGTGCGCCAGCTCGCCGAAAAATATCCGCGCACGGGTAAAAGGGTGGGCGACCTGCTCGAACACCCGGACGATTTGCTGGCCACGCTGGCGCTGGGAAACACCTTTGCCAACGCGGCGGTCATCGCGGCAACGCTGTGGCTGATTTTCGATGCCCAGCGGCCGTTCTTTCTCACGCTGGCGGTATTGATCGCCCTGGTGCTCATCGGCTGCGAAGTCTTTCCAAAAACCCTGGCCGTGCGCCGCCCGGAACGATGGGCCATGCGTGCGGCCTGCCCGCTCCTGTTGTTCCAAAAATCAACCCGGCCCCTCCATCAGGCCGCGCAATGGCTGGATTCGCTTTTCCTAAGAAAGGTTTCCCGCACCCGCACAACCGCGCTGCCGGACGCTGAATACCAGGAACTGCTCGAAATGGCCTTCCAACAAGGCACACTCGGAGAATCCGAAAAAGAAATCATCCTCAAAATCATCAGCCTGGACCAAAAAATGGCCCGGGACGTCATGCGCCCGCGCGCGGCCATGGCCTGCATATCAGATGACGCAACCGTGGACGAAATGGTTGCCGCGGCAAAAAAATTCAGGCATCGACGCCTGCCCATCTACGATGAAACGCCCGACACGATCGTGGGCATCCTCAACACACGCGCGCTGCTGCTCGACTCCGGAATGGACATCTCAGAAGTCATTGAATTTCCTTCGTTCGTCCCCGAGGCGATGAACCTGCTGCGGCTGTTCCAAAGCCTCCAACAACAACAACGTGGGATGGCGGTCGTGCTCGACGAATTCGGCGGCGTCGCCGGCATTGTTACCATGGAAGATATTCTGGTCCTCCTGGTGGGCAAAATCCACGCCGCGCCGCAGGCCGAAGGGTTCGTGATGGAAAAGGTCGGCCCCGCGCAGTGGCGGGTCAACGGTTCCATGCGGCTCGAGGATTTCCGCCGCGAATACCCCGCGCTGGGCGACGTGCCCGAAGTGGAAACCATGGGCGGCCTGCTCACACACCTGCTGGGTGTTGTCCCGGAAAATGGCGAATCCGCGACGTACCGAAATTTGAAGCTGACTGCCCGGGCGGTGGACGATCGCCGGGTGCGTGAACTCATCGTGCAACGGCTAAAATGACCTCAAACTCATTGGCACTGGTAATCCTGATTCCCTGCCTGTTTGTCTCGTTCCTTTTGTCCGGAATGGAAGCGGGCGTTTTTGCGCTCAACCGCCTTCGGGTCCGTCGGCTGGCCCGGGCAGGCAGGCCGTCGGCACGGTTTTTGAGCAGGTCCCTGGAAAACCCGGAACGGTTCCTGTGGACGATCCTGGTGGGAAACACGCTTGCCAATTTTTTGATCCTGGGTTTTGCTCTGGCCAAACTGCGCGAATGGTTCCGGACCGAGGAGCCTTTGGTCCTGCTCCTCTTCACCGTGTTGGTGTTTCTCTTTTATGCGTTGTTTGACCTGCTGCCGAAGATGTTGTTCCGCGCACAGCCCAATGCTCTTTGCCTCGGCACGGCAAACATCTTCCGAATATTTTATTTCGCGCTGACGCCGCTGGTCCTGGTCGTTGAAGGCGTTTCAACCACAATTTTGCGCTGGACCGGCGGGCGCGCCTTTACGGGACAACTTTTTGGCAATCGCGAAGAAATGCGCGCGTTCATGCAGGAATCGGCCCAGTCCTTCACCAGTGACGAACGGGCCATGATCAATCGTGTGCTCGACCTGCAAAATTTTACCGTCCGCCAAATTGCATCGCCCCTGGTTCGGATGGCGTCAGTCGAAACGGAGACCTCCCTGGCCGATGCCCTTGCCCTGGCGCGGGAAAAAAAATTCTCACGCCTTCCGGTCTGGGAGCGGCGCGACGGCAAACGACGCATCGCCGGCCTCCTGTCGCTCGGCCCGCTGCTCTACCGCAACGACCTGGACTCGGCCCGCCCGGCTTCCACATATATGGCGCCCGCGCTGTTCCTGAACGAAAACACGCGATTGGACATCGCGTTGCGCCTAATGCAACGGGCCGGTCATCGTCTGGCAATTGTCCTGGGGCGGAACGGCGTCGAGACCGGCGCCGTCTCGCTCGAGGACATCCTTAAAGTGCTCTTTGGCGAGGTTAAACTATGAACGCGGCTGTTCTGATCGCCCTGAAAATTCTGGCTGTCCTCGCCCTGGTCCTGCTGAACGGCTTTTTCGTGGCGGCCGAATTCGCGCTAGTGCGCATTCGCGAAACTCAGCTCGACACGCTGGCGACCAGGAACCAGTTCAATGCCAAAACGGCGCGGCTCATTGTGCGTAACCTGAACGCCTACCTGAGCGCCACGCAACTGGGCATTACCATGGCCAGCCTGGGGCTGGGCTGGCTGGGACAGTCGGTCTTTGCGAAATTGTTTTCCACGCCGCTGGAGATGTTTGGCATCGAGTCACCCGCTGTCATCGGCTCTCTGTCGTTTTTCCTGGGCTTTGTTCTGCTCACGTTTCTTCATATTACAGCGGGCGAACTGGCGCCGAAATGGTTGACCATCCAGAAACCGTTGCCGGTCGCACTCTGGGCAGCGGTGCCGTTGCGTTGTTTTTATCTCGCGCTGTATCCCTTCAACCGGCTGCTCAATCTCGCCGCCCGGTTTTTGCTCAGGGAAATCGGCATTGAACCCGACATGCTCCCGGAAGGCGGACAATCCGAGGAGGAATTGCGATTAATGCTGGCCACCGCGCGCGGTGGCGCGCTTCGCGGGCGGAACATTGCCCTCAACGCGCTCGATTTGCGCAACCGCGCCGTCCGGGAAATCATGCGGCCACGCCAGGAAATCGCCATGATTGACACCGGCGCCTCCGTCGCGGATTGCATCGCTTTGATTGAAAAAACGCGATACTCGCGTTTCCCTATTTGCGAAGAGGGCGACCTGGACAAAATACTTGGGGTCATTCATATTCAGGACGTTTACGCGCAACGCGACAAGGCAAAAACGGGGATGGACCTGGTCCACTGGGCGCACAAGGCGATTTATGTTCCGGAAACGGCGCGGCTGGAAAGGCTGCTGCAACTATTTCTCGAAAGAAAATTTCACTTCGCCGTTGTCGTGGACGAGTACGGCGGCACGCTCGGCATTGTCACGCTGGAAAACCTCCTCGAAACCCTCGTGGGCCAGATCCAGGACGAATTCGACCAGGAAAAAGCCGAACTGCTGCAAATCGGCGAAAATGCCTGGGAAACCACCGGCTCACTGCCGCTGCCTGAATTGGAAAAAATTACCGGCGCAGTCGAGCACGGCGAAGGCGTCGCCACCGCCAGCGGCTGGGTCACGGAAAAGCTCGGCGGCTTTCCCAAAGCCGGCGACGCCGTGACCGTGGGAAACTTTGAATTGCGCGTCGAAGAAATGGCCGGCGCAAGGGTGAGTCGATTGAAGATCACCAAGCGGGAAATTTTGGCGCACGACGCTGAATACATGGTATAAGGTAACGCTCGAAGGCTCAGACGTCTGGATAAAATCATTTTCGCTACCGCCTTGGGCTGACAAACGGAATCGTGTCACGACCGTGACGCCGATAGAATCGAAAGTCGTCGTCCAAAGTGAACAGCATTGGGTCCGAGAACGCTTCCGTCATTACCACGAGGCAAGCGTCAGCAAAGTCCATTGGCCTGTCTGCGTATTTTTCCATCTGACGAAGGATTCGGATAATGTTCGCCTTCGCGGAAAATTCCAGGGTCAAAATTCCGTCGGCCACAAGTTGAATAACGCTGTCGGGTTTAAATCCGCCGTACTCAAGGCGCGCGCATGCTTCCGATATGACTGCCTCGCACGTGGCCAAAGTTTCGTTTGTGGAAAAAATGCTCACGGCCCAATCATGATGAGTATCGTCGCAGTCGATAAAGGCAATAATGACGCCGGCATCAACCACGTTTTTTCGCATAGATTTTTAGATATTCTTTTCCACGCGACATCTTGCCGCCGCCATGGAACATCAAATGCTTGGCGCGTTCGTGGGCGGACCGCTTGCGCCCGGCGATGAGGCCTTCTGCTGCCTGGCGCAATAGATCGGAAATATTCGGGTTCAATTCACGCAGCTTTTCCTTCGTGCCGACAGGCGCTTTGAAAATGATCGTTTCCATGTCCGAATGATATTACGAATGTGTCAGAGTGTCAAATACTACGACTCCTTTCACCACATCGCCCCGCGAATGGCAAAAATCGCGGCGCCGATTCCAATTACCACGTCCGCGCTCATCGGCGCCCAGAGTCCGCGGGCCGCGCATCCGGCGGCGCACAGGGAAATGCCCCCCAGCCACAGGCACAGTGAATGCAATTCCGGTCCGCTTTTGGCCCGCGGCTTTTTGACAATGAGCGCGGGTGTAATCAGAAACAGGATCAATGCCGCGATTAGGCCCCAGGCAATAAAATTGATGATTGGCGCTCCCTGCCACGTCAACGGCAACGCCGTGGCCAGCCAAAGCCAAAAATGTTTCACACGCGCAAATGGCTCCAGCGCGACGTCAAAGAGCAACACCAACAGGGCGGCCAATGCAATAACGCGATAACCGTAGCTTTTGTTTTTGCGCCAGGGTCGCAACATCAGCCGCGCCAGGCCTCGCGAATTCAGGATAATCACCACCCAGACCAGCGGAATGGACCACGGCAGTGTTTTGAACAGGATCGGACCGATCCCGGAAGCATAGACGAATGGGCCGAACGGCAGATTCGTTCGAGCGCCCAGCGCGGACATTCCGCCGCCGATAACTGCAATGGTGCCAGCCGCAAGCACGACATTTTGGAGGGGTAATCGCCGCCACAAAGCCGTCAGAGAACCCGCCGTGGCAAGCACCAGAAACGCCGCCTCGAGTTGCGATGCAAATTTTACCGATCGAAACAAAGAAAACAGCACCAGCCCAAACGAGACCGCAAGAACACAGGAAAACAGCCAATGCAAAACGGCTGCCGTTTTATTCTGCAAAACAGCGGGCGACGATTCTAAAGGGTTATCCATCTAAAAACTTCACGCGCTCTTACGAAATTAAAATTCCAGCGTTTGGCAGGGAACATCCTGACCGGCGTATTGGAGTTGCACATGCGTGGCCCCGATTTTGCCCAGGCGCTCGCCCATCACGCGCATGGCCAGTTCCGGACGGTTGCACTCACGGCTCAAGTGGGCCAGGTAGAGATGCCTCAAACCGTCGGACATGATTTGCGCGGCGGCGTCCGCGGCGTCCTCGTTGGACAAATGGCCATGACGTCCCAATATTCGTTGTTTCAAACTCCATGACCGGCGCGATTCGTGGAGCATTTTCACGTCGTGATTGGATTCCAGCACGAGCACATTCGCCGCCCGCACTCGTTCAATCACGAGTTTGGTCATGTGACCCAGGTCGGTGACAAACCCGAAATTGCCCCCGCACGTGCGCAATAAAAAACCGACCGGATCCTGGGCATCGTGAGGGATCGGAAATGTTTCCACCAGCACATCGTTCAATTCAAACCGATCGCCGGTTTGAAACAAACGCCATTCCAACCGGGCCACAAAATCGGCGGACGTCTTTTCCATCCCGTCGAAAAGCGGGTCGCGCCGGCCGTTCCAGCGCTCCTTGAGCGACCAGGTGATGGCATCCTGCGTATCGCGGTTGCAGTAAATGGGAATCCTTAATTTTTCCGCCAGGCCAAATAATCCGGACACATGGTCGGCGTGTTCGTGAGTAATCAGAATCGCGGTAAGATTTTCGGGCGCGCGGCCTATGGACGCAAGGCGCTGGCGAATTTGGCGCGGAGTAAAGCCGGCATCAACGAGCACGCGGCAATTTTCAGTTTCCACGTAGGCGCAATTGCCGGAGGAGCCACTGCCTAAAATGGTAAATCGGACGGACACAGCCGCACACTAACGCGACTAAACGGACCTTGCAATTGTTTTTACCCTCGAATTCGCCTGCGAACCGTTCACATGGCCGTTTCCCTCAACTTTTGCAATGAGCAATTTTCTATACGTTGCCAGGGCCAGCAACGGCCATGCGTTCCGGTACATGTCGTATTTCAAATAGAAGACCTTCGGAAAACCGGTGCCGGTCGTTTCGTTTTCGGTCCACGAACCGTCCGGATTTTGGGTGCGAATCAAATATTCCACGCCGCGCTTGAGCTGGGGATTGTTCGGATTGTCAAACGCGCACAATCCCATGACGGCCCAGGCGGTTTGGGACGCGGTGCTGGGTCCCCGGCCCTTAAACACTGGATCATCGTAGGTATTGCAGCGTTCGCCCCAGCCGCCGTCATTATGCTGGACGCTTTCAAGCCATTCTTTGGCCCGCACAACCCACGACTGGCTCATGTCCATCTTCAGCGCGCGCAGCCCGCGAAGGACCTGCCAGGTGCCATAGATGTAGTTGACGCCCCAACGGCCATACCAGGAACCGTCCGGTTCCTGATGGTCGCGGATAAATTTAAGCGCCTTTTCGATCTGGAAATTGCCGGCGTCCCAATTTTCGTACCCGAGCAATTCGAGGATGCGCGCGGTAATATCGGCGCACTCCGGGTCGAGCATCGCGTTGTGGTCGGCGAATGGCACTTTTTCGAGAATGTTTTTGGTGCAATCCTTGTCAAAGGATGCCCAACCGCCGTCCTTGCACTGAAACGTCATCATCCATTTCAATCCGCGCTGAAAACATTCGTCCCGGCGCGGCGAATTGTCCGTGGGAATTTTTCGCAGGGCCAGCAGCACCATGGCGGTGTCGTCCACGTCCGGGTTCCACTTATTGTTATACTCAAAGACCCAGCCGCTGGGTTCAACGTCGGCCGGGTTTTTGTATTTCCAATCGCCCCGCAAACGGATTTCACGGTCCATGAGCCATTCGGCAGCGCGCTTGAGCGCCGGATGCTCTTCAGAAATGCCGGATTCGTGCAGGCAAATGGCGACTATCGCCGTGTCCCAAACCGGAGAAAAGCACGGTTCGATTCGCACGTCATTTGGGGTTTCGTGCTGGAGTTTCTTGAGTTCGTGGCGGGCGCGAACCACTTCGGGATGATCATCGCTGTAACCAAGGGCTTTGAGCGCAATCAGCGCGTTGAGCATGGCCGGAAATATGGCGGCCAGGCCGTCAGTCCCTTCAAAACGTTCCAGCATCCAGTTCTCCGCTTTCTTGAGGGCCAATTTGCGAAACGGATGGATTTTATGCTCGGCGAACCATTCGGCAAATTTGTGCAAACGATCGAGCCACAGGAAAAAGTTGCGCCACGATACTTTCTCGGGGTCCGGGGCCAGGGCCAATTCGCGTTCGTGAACACCGGACGGATAAAGCTCGTCCAAATCCACCTGGGCCTGCCGCGTGGGCTTGAAATGATTGATGATCGCCAGCGGCACGAGCATGGACCGCGACCAGTTGCTCATCTCCCAAAAATTGACGTGAAACCATTTGCCAATGAGAATGACCTCGCAGGGGATGGTAGGCACGTATTCCCAGGAATAAAGTCCCAGCAACGCCAGGTACAATTTCGAAAAGGTATTCATGCGCGGTACGCCGCCCAGGTTCAGGGCCGCCTGCCGCGCGCGCAGCATGCGAGGATCGGTCACAGACACCCCGGCGAGCTTCAACGCCAGGTACGCCTTGATCGTGGCGTTGATTTCAGAAGGACCGCCATAGTAAATGTTCCAGCCGCCATCCCGGAGCTGCATCGAAAAGATGTGATTGACCGCCTTGCGTTGCCATTCCTTGTCCACGCTGCCATCCCAATGGTGAAAAGCCACCGTATCTGAGACGAGCGTTGAATCCACCATCAATTCGCCGACCCAATAACCTTCCTGTTTTTGCAAACCGAGCAGGTTTTTTTGGGACCGCAATATGGTGGTGTTCAAATCCTCCGCAAATCCGCCCAACCGGATGGTGGAAGGAGATTGCGCCGGCTGAACCCTGGATGCTCCTTCAGTCAACACGTACCTATTGTGCGTTTCCGTCTCCATTGTGTAAAGTCCTTTGATTATGGTGGCGCCAGTCTAAAATCTGGCCTCAATTGGCTGGAATGTCAAATGAACCGGGCCGCGAGCACGTGGCGCTGCCAATCAATCCTGGTCTTTGAAACCGTGATTCTCCCAGCACGGGTCCAACCCGAGGTCTTTGAGCATTTGCAAATCCTTGTCCACCGGCTGGTTCAACGTGGTCAAATAATTGCCCACCATCAGCGCGCTCGCGCCGGCCATAAATATCATGCTTTGGGCGTCGCGCAAATTGACCGTCCGTCCGCCGGCGATCATGATCTCCTGGCGCGGCAGGATGAAACGGAAGCACGCAATGGTTTTCAGGATTTCCAATACCGGCAACAGTTGGTTTTTCTCGAAGGGCGTGCCGGGGATCGGATTCAGGATGTTCACCGGCACCACGTTGGCGCCGATGGCTTTTAATTCAAACGCCAGGTCGCAGCGATCTTCCCGGGTCTCGCCCATGCCGATGATTCCACCGGAGCAGATTTTAATTCCGGCATTCTTAAGGTAGCCGATGGTTTCCACCCGGTCTTCAAACGTGTGCGTCGTGCAATGTTGCCCAAAAAACCGGCGCGAGCTTTCCAGATTGTGACCGTAACATTCCAGACCCGCTTCTTTCAAGCGGTCGGCGACCCGTTGCGATTTGATGATTCCCAGCGATGCGTCCGGGCGCGTTTTGCCGCCGGCCTTCAGTTCCCGGATGCGATCGCAAACTTCGTCGAGCATCGGCCCTTCATTTAATCCCTTCCACGCTGCTACCAGGCCCACGGCCGTCACCCCGTTTTTGTTCGCTTCCTCGGCGGCTTCCAGCACCGGGTCCGGGTCCACAAAACCATATTTGGGAGAGCCGGTTTGATAAAACGAGGATTGGGCGCAAAATTTGCAATTCTCCGAACACGCGCCTGCCTTGGCGTTGACGATCGAGCACAAATGGATTTTGTTGCCTTTGAACTTTTCCCGGATGCGGTTGGCCTGAGACAACAAATCGAAAATGTCCGCGGAATCTTCCAGGTCAAAAAGAAACATCGCCTCCGCCCGTGAAATGGCGCCGCCCGCCAAAACGCGTCCGCCCAGGTCGGATATTCTCTGGCGATTCGTTGCGTCAACCCATTGCGCTGTCATGGTTGACACAATAACACCGCCCCGCCCGGACGCAAGTCGAATACCCTTACCGCAGCACTTTCCCCAAAATCAAATCCCGCGCAATCGGACCAAACGTCCGGCTGTCGCAACTATTGCCGCGATTGTCGCCCATCACAAAAAACTGGTTCCGCGCGAGGCAAAAGAATTCGTCCTCGCTGCCGGCGCCATAGGCAAATGTATGGAGCTTTTGGGGCAGGTAGGGCTCTTCTAAAAGCCGTCCATTCACATAGACTTTGCCTTCTTTGATGAATAGGGATTCCGTAGGCACGGCAATAATGCGTTTAACGTCAAATCCGTGACCGGACGGGTCTTTGAGCGCAATAATATCGCCCGGCTGCGGCTTTCGGATTTCGTAGGCGAGCCGGTCCAGCCAATAAAAATTGCCGTTGATCAACGTGGGATACATGCTCGGACCCTGGACCTGGACGGACTGAAAAATAAAATGGGTCACGAACAGGTAGCTCAACGCGCTCAGGCCCAGCAGCGTGATAATGCTCCCGCATTCGGCAAAGAAGACCCCCCACGAGAGACGCAGGCTGTAGATACTCCACCAGCGACGCAATCGCGCCGGCGCCTTCGCCGCGCCGCGGACAGCCTTCGAACGCCGCAATCGTCGCCCCGTCCATTTCGCGCGCGCCGATATTTGGGTTAAAATCGATTTGCGCCGCATGGACCGTTACTGTTGTGATACCACCTTTGACGGAATCGTGGCGTTGAGATACGCAACCAGTGAAGCAATCTGCATGGAGCTGAGGGGTCCGCCATCGCCTTCGGAAAATGCGGGCATAAATGTGCCCGGTTTGCCGTGCTCGATCCACACTCGCCAAAAGTCGTCGTTGGTGGGCACTTTAAGAGCGTGCAGGTCGGGCACCATCGAAGCCCGATGCTCGGCTTCATGGCAGACGCCGCAATCGGCGTCGTAAAGGGCTTTTCCATATCTGAATTCTCCGTTTTTTTCATGGCAGGCAGCACAGTCATTTTTGAATACAGCCTGGCGATCCACTTTGGCAATGGCCATCTGGCGAATCCGGTCGGCGTCGGTCAACACCGGAATTTTCGGCGGGAGAATAGTGATTTGCACGATTAAATCGCGCGACCCTCTGTCTGTGCCTATGTGAACTGTCTTGACCACCGTCCCGAATTTGCCTGCCAGGTTCACGGTCACCCCAATCTCGCCGTTCGAGCCCGATGGAATGCTCCATGGCAACGGCGGCAGTTGCGCCGTCGTGCACCCGCACGAGGGATGGACGTCCGCGATGATCACGGTATTTGTCCAAACGTTTGTAAACATAAAAACAAAATGCGCCTGCGCCGAATTGGCCGGCACATTCGTCGTTTTCATGGTTGCGTCCCAGGTCATCGTACTGAAATCGAGATGATCGTTCTCGTGCCGCAAGTCCGGCACATACACCGGTTTGGTGGCAACTGGATTATCAGCGTTTGCATATTCGACAGCCAAAATTCCCAGAGCAGCGAAAAACACGTAAAAAATCAGGCGCAATTTCATGCTGCGATGCTACAGGATTCCCGCCATTTTGACGAGAGCAAAGCATTAAGTTGTTCAGAATAAGCAGGATTGATGCCGAAAGACCGTTTTGGAAGACCCTGACTGAAAGCCCTCCGGCATGCGGAGCGCGGCTGTGTGCAGGGCGACGGGGCGCCCCCGAAAGCTTTCCGGGCAGCAGCGCCAGGCGTTAGGCCCTGCTGCGGCTGGTCATATATCCAACTCCCCACAAATCCAACAATCCATAAACCCGCCGCTTACTTCGCCAGTTCCGCGCGCAACCTGGCCGCAATCTCTTTAAGCGCCTCCGGCAGAACCGTCGTGTCGGCAATAACCGGCATGAAATTCGTATCGCCTTTCCATCGCGGGACAACGTGAACATGCAAATGCTCCTGAATACCCGCGCCGGCGACCTTGCCCAAATTGATGCCCACATTGAAACCGTCAGGTTTCATCGCCGCCGTGAGCGCGGCGAGGCAACGCCTCGCCAATTTCCAGAGGTCCGCCAATTCCTCATCCGTCAGGCCGCTCAGGTCGGGAACTTCCTTGTAAGGCACCACCATCAAATGTCCGCCCACGTACGGATAGGCGTTGAGCAAAGCAAAGCAAGTGCGGTCGCGGGCGATGACGTAATTCGCCTCGTCATCGGACGACTGCGCGATGCGCGTGAATAGTCCTTCCTTGATCTCCGGTTTCGGCGCAAGGATATATTGAATCCGCCACGGCGCATGCAGTGCATCCATGCGCGGAGTGTAAAAGCCGCGTCGATGGGAGACAATTTGAATTTGCGCGGGGAGCGCACGCGCCGGTCGCCAGTGGCGCTGCCACCGTGCTGCCGTTAACGCCTTGTCAATCGCTCGGGCGCCGCCTTGGTCGCGGAGCGACAACCGGAGATTAGCCAGACACGAAGTGTTTGGAGAGCGACCGAAAGAAAATTCGTCCCGGCACGGAAGCTGGAGTTTGGCCAGAACACTCGGGCGGGAGGCTGGCCCTAAATGTTGCGCTACGCAAAAAAGAGGTGCCGCACATTTTTTGTGTATATGTAAGTAAACGTGTAAACGGGCGCAAAATTTTGCGAAAAAGCCCTGTGTCTATTGGGGACTTGCGCGTTTTTTTGTGGTGTAAACGGGCGAGGGCGCTGGAAGTGCCGGATTGGTGGATTAAACAGAGCCGTGACCATGAGGGAGCCGGTCGAGGATGACGACGACGATGAGAATTATCCCTGGTGCCCCGGCTTCGTTAAGCAAAAATATATGTATAGGTTTTTCAAAACTTAACGAGCTTAACGAAGGCCTTAACGAGTCGTTAAGGGGGAAAAATATTGGGTTTTTATTGGCATATTGGCAAATCCGCAAATCCAGCTTAACGAGCGACGCCTCATTTTCCATAAAAAAAGGCGCGGTTTTGTCAGCGTTCGTTAAGTGGTTGCGTCTGAAATTTTGACCGTATCTGCGGCAATCAAAAATTGGAGATGTTGGTGCTTAAAAAACAGTATTAGGAGAGATAAAATCGTCGGAAATGTTTGACGACGCGCGCGTCTCATCGGAGAATCTTATTGTTGTGACAGTACATAAGCTTTGCAGTCGAGGATCACTCAGCCTTCTCACCATAATATTATTGTGCGGCGGTTTGTTGACTAATTTAAATGCGCGCCCTTATGCGCTGGCGTCCCGACCATCCATAGGGCCGTTTTTGAACGACACGCTCCCGTATACCGCCCCCGCGATTTCGGGAAATTGGTCCGCCGTGTCGGCTTTTCCCAATTTGATGTTTACCAATTCGGTCGGTCTATGTCCGGTGCCCGGCTCAGACCAGCTTTGCGTCTGGGAACGGGAGGGCCGCGTTTGGACGTTTAAAAATTCTCCCGATGTGAAGGAGAAGACGCTCGCGGTGGACATTCACAATCAGTGCCAGGGCTGGGACGATTCCGGGTTGCTGGGTGTCGCGTTCCATCCGGGCTTCGCCACGAATCACTACGTGTATGTGTATTACACCTGGGTCAAGCCAGGGACCGTCGCCGGCGACATGAATACGCGTCCCAACCCGGTTGTGCCAAACCAATATCATGACCGCCTCTCGCGCTTTACGCTCGACGATAACGGTGTGGCGATTCCGGGGTCTGAGCAGGTGCTGATTGATCTCACCGACCAAACCATCTGGCATCACGGCGGCGGCATGTTCTTTCATCCTAAAGATGGATTTCTTTATCTGACCATCGGCGACAATTCAATCAGCGATAACGACCAGGTCATCAACAAAAGCCTGTTCGGCGGCGTGGTGCGCATCGATGTGGATTGCCGCGGCGGAAATATCAGCCATCCGATTCCGCGCCAGCCGCTCAATGGGCATACGGCGCACTACTATATTCCCAACGACAACCCATTCGTGGGCCAATCGAACGTATTTAACGGTGAATCAAACGTCCTCGAAGAATTTTTCTGCCTGGGCCTTCGCAGTCCCCATCGCATGACCTATGACCCGGGAACAGGACGGATATTCATCGGTGACGTAGGCGAAAGCGCGCGCGAAGAAGTGGACGTGATTGAGCCGGGCGAGAAAGGCCTAAACTTTCAGTTCCCGTATTGCGAGGGAAAGATGGGAACGATGAAATTGCCATGCATCGGCATCAGCCGCGGCCCGATTCTCGACTACCCGCACAGCGACGGGCGGGCGGTGATCGGCGGCTATGTTTATCGCGGCAAGAAATTCGCGCGGGACCTGGGCGGAAAATACATTTTTGGCGACAACGTCTTTCGTCTGGTTTGGGCGATGGACGAAACGACGACGCCGGTGGCGAAAAATGTCCTCTGCGTGATGCCCAAGGGAAACGGCCCTAATTCCGGCTCCGATTACACGGGCCTTTCGTCCTTTGGCGTGGACACGAATGGAGAGATTTATTTTTGCCAGATGAGCAGCATCGGCGGGCAAATATTTACGCTGGCGCGCGGAGGACCACCGCCTCCGAGCCGCCTCATGCCGAAATTGCTGTCGCAAACGGGGGTTTATTCCGACTTGAAGCGCCTGACACCGGCGGACTTTTTGGTCCCTTATGAGGTTAACACGCCGTTGTGGTCTGATGGCGCGCAGAAGCTGCGATACATGGCGTTGCCGGCCAATACAAAGATTCATTTTGCAAAAACCGGTGAATGGCAATTTCCCGCCGGGACGGTTTTTGTGAAAACCTTTCAACTGCCGGTGGACGATACAGACTCTAACGCGCTCCACCGCCTTGAAACGCGGCTGCTGGTCCGCGACACAAACGGTTACGTGTACGGGGCCACGTACAAATGGCGCTCCGATAACTCAGACGCCGATTTGGTTGCCGCCGGCATGACTGAGGATATTCCGGTCAAAACTGCCACCGGCACGCGCACGCAGCATTGGTTTTATCCGGGCCGGCAGGATTGCATTACGTGTCACACGCCGGCCTCGGGAGGCGTGCTCGGAGTCAAGACGCGGCAACTCAACGGCAATTTGACTTATCCAAATGGCGTCACGGACAACCAATTGCGGGAGTGGAATCATATCGGCCTTTTTGATGCGACTTTGACAGAGAATGAAATTTCGCATCTGCCAAAGCTCGTGTCGGTAAATGACAGGCACGCCTCGATCGAAATGCGGGCGCGCTCGTATTTCGACGCCAACTGCGCGCAATGCCATCGTCCGGGCGGCGTCGAGGCGTTCTTCGATGCGCGTTTCGACACGCCCCTGGGCAAACAAGGCATCATCAACGGGCCGGTTGCCAATCCCCTGGGCATCCCCGGGGCAAAAATAGTGGTGCCTGATGATGCCGCCAAATCCGTTCTGTTGCACCGCATCAGTTACACCGGCGATCTGCAAATGCCGCCGCTGGCGCGAAACGTCAACGACACCAATGCCATTGAGACCGTAACCCGATGGATTAATTCGCTGCCGAGGAACTCGGCCACGCTGCCAAAAGGCTGGTACCACCAGGACGTCGGTCCGGTAGGAGTCAAAGGCGACGCCAGCTTCCTGAACAATCAATACAATCTCATCGCCTCCGGCACGGACATTTGGCAGACGGTGGACGGATTCCATTACGCCTATACCACGATGAAGGGCGACGCGCAGATTGTTGCTCGCGTCATTTCGATGCAATTTACCGATCCGTGGGCCAAAGCAGGTGTCATGTTCCGCCAGGACATGTCGCCCGGCTCCAAACATGTGATGATGGTTGTCACCGCGGGCGGATTTTCATCGTATCAGTGGCGGCCCAAGCCGGGACAAATGACGCACAATACTGATGGCCCGACGACGACAACGCCTTATTGGGTGAAGCTGGTCCGGCAGGGGAATCTCTTCATCGGTTATATTTCACCTGACGGCTCGGATTGGAAGCGCATCGACAGTATAAACGTGCCTTTGCCCAATAAGCTTTATGTGGGGCTTGTCGTGTCTTCGCATCTCAACACGTCGCTCAATTCGGTGATGTTCGACAATGTGAGTTTGACAAAGTAGGCACATGATTCGTTGAAACGTTAAAACGTTGAAACGGATTTGGTTCGACTGTCGCCAGGCAGTTGGACGACACGTGTCATTGGACGATTCAATCGCGAATTAGTTAGAGCGGACTCATGTCCGCTGCTACGCCAGAGCTGCCGTGGCTCGTCTTTAGAAGGCGGCGCGGCAACGCAGCCCTAACCCGACTTCCGCTATTCGGCACACGGTGAAGCGTAAGGCTTTGGAAATCAACGAAATGTTTCCAAAGGTCTGCACTACAACAGGGTTCAATGAAGCA
This sequence comes from Verrucomicrobiia bacterium, assembly GCA_035933915.1. GTDB lineage: Bacteria > Verrucomicrobiota > Verrucomicrobiia > Limisphaerales > UBA11358 > UBA11358. Next base: position 41 of record DASYYL010000168.1, on the reverse strand, counting down.
GTTTGCCTTCTGGAGTAATCCTTGGGGGAGGCTGTTCGGGC
>DASYYL010000143.1:0-18158 GCA_035933915.1 Verrucomicrobiia bacterium | reverse complement strand
AAGGCAAAATCGTCTTCGCCAATGATCAATGTGTCCACGCCGTAGCGGGCGCGAGCGGCGTTACGCATTTCCGTGAGGCCGTCGTCGGGTTCGGCAAGCGATAGAATGGTGAGGGGAATGCTCAATTGCTTGAGCAACAAGCCTCCGTGCTCCCAATTGCCGAGGTGCAATGTGATAAAAAGAGCGCCGCGCCCGCGGCGCCGGGCCGCGTGAATGATTTCCAGTTCGCTATTGTTGGTCAGCCAGTTTGTCACATTGTCGCCGGTTTCGACCCGCCATAAGTCAATGAGTTTGGCCGCGAAATTCTTGTGCGCGGCCCGCGCGGCTTTTGTCGCCGCCGAATGATCGCCGTTTAGGACGGGGAAAAAATTCTGGCGAACGATTCCGACACGAGAAGGCTGGAATTGTAAATAAGCTCCGGCGCCCGCACGCGCAATAGCTTTTAACAAGCCGGGTGGAAACGTTCGCGCAGCCATGAGGCCGAACCGCCAGAAACCGCCGCGATAGAACGCGGGCATGGTGTGTGCGCTTTTGCGAGCCGGTTCAGGCATGATTTTTTCTATTTTCCTGAGAGCGTCTGATGAGCAACCACCATGCAGGCAATAAAAACACCGATATCAGCATGTTCGCCCCAATGCCGACGGCGCAGACGCGTCCGAGGCTGGCCATGCCGGGGTTGCTGGACATGCCCAGTGATGCAAATCCTGTCACCGCGGTCGCGCCGCAAAGCATCAATGCCCGTCCCACAGAGTGTCGTACGGTGCGCAAGTCTCCGCCGTGCCGGCGCAAGGCCAATTGGATGAAGATTGTATAGTCGACGCCGGTGCCCAATATGAGCGGCACGGCCATGAGGTTCATCAAGTTCCATTTCCAGCCGGTGAGCGACATCGTGGCCAGCAGAATCAGCCCACTCATGCACAATACCACCGCGCCCAGCAGGATTTCTGTCGGGCGGCCGAAAGCGAACCAAAGAGAAGCCAACACCAGGATGACCATGGGAGTGACCAGGCGCCACATTTTTGACTCGACGCGCTTGAGTGTGGTGCTTCCGAGCAAATCCCAACTCGACAGCAGCGCGCCTTCCTGTGACATGCGACCCGACAAACCCGCGACATCCGCCATCTTTGGCGGACGCGGCGCGGGATAAACCAGCCCGACGACCAGAATTTGATTTGTGGTACGCGTGATAAAGCGGCTGAGTAGCCATTGGCTAAGGTCGTTTGTCGGCCAAACAGTTGTTGAACTTGCGCCGTCGCGTTGCCATTCACGGACGACTTCTCCGGCCATCAATGTTGCGTTGGTTTTGAAACCAGCATTCAACGCCGCGTCGTCGAGGACCGGACCTTCGCGTGCCAGTACGCTTGCTGTTTGGCGGTTGGACCGCTGAAACTCCGGGCGCGGCCAAAAAGTGACCGGCAGCAAAAATTGCCCGACCAACTGATTTGAGCGCGCCTCATCCAATAACGCCTCCGCTTTGACGAGGCGATGATAGACTTCTGTTTCGTCCTGGCCGGCAACAATCAGCCAATACGGCTGCGGCGGCAGCCCAAGTTCGGTGGTCATTTCGTCGAGGGCCTCTTGTGCTGGACTATGCTGCGGATGCAACGCGTCCGCCGTGCGATCCAGGCCGGGACTGCGGAAACTTAGGATCGCAATTCCGGCGAGCAAAACCAATGCGGTCAAGAGGAGGGCAGGGCTACAGGAAAAAGTCGTCACTGTTCCAGTCACGGGCGGTTCATGCGGCGCCACGAAGTAATGCCATAAATGGAATTTTGGCTGGTTGGGTCGCAGGGCGCGCCGGTCCCGGAAAAGCGGTGGAAGATAGATCATGACCATGACCCAGGCCGAAAGGCCAATTCCGATGGCTACGAGGGTGCCGAGCTGGCCGAGCCCGGGCAATCCGCCTAAATTCAGGACCAGGAATGCGCTCATGGTGGTGATGGCCGCCCAGAGAATGCTAGGCGCGATGGCGCGGCGAATTTCCGGGACCGTCATTTGTGGATGGGCAAGGGCTTCCTGGTAATGCACCACCGCGTAATCAACGGCCAGACCTAGCAGGACCGCTGCGAATCCCATACTGACCAGATTGATGGAGCCCAGCACCAATCCGCCCAACGCCAGAGTGGCGATCAGGATGAGCATCAACAGCGACAGCAGCCACAACATGGGACGCCACCGCCGATGCATGAGATAAAACAGAATCGCGATGATGGTTGACGTGGCGCCGACGGAGTGGCTCATGTCGTGTTGCATGCTCGTGGCGATTTCCACGACGAAGACGGGGCGGCCGGTAAATTGCAACGATACGCCTTTCCATGCATCGCCAGATGTTGCGCTGCCTACAATGCCATGGATCGTATCCAACCAGGTTTCACACTCACGATAGCCGGACAAATCAACCGCGGATTCGACGTACAGGACGCGGAACTTTCCATCGGCGGAGGCGAACATCTGCTGGTTTTGGCCGTTGGAGAAATTGGCGACGTTCGATATGGCCGGCAGGTACATCAAATCGTAGGGATCGTATTGGAGCCGGCCCAAATCCATAGGGGACATCGAGGTGGCGAGAGCTTCTTTAGTCTGCTCAAGAACGTTGGTCAGATTTCCGGGTGCCAGGCGGTCCTTCAATCGCGCAAATGAATCCGGCGGCTGGTTGAACCAGAGCCAGCCGAGCAATTCGCCTAATTGCTCCGGATGCTCCATCCAGGGTGGTTGCCAGGTGACTTCGCGGACGAGATTGGTGTGTTCGCGCAATGTGGCGGCCAATTTCCCGGCGAGACTGAGCGCCTGGTTGGCATCCGGCGCGCGGAGAGTGACGATGAGTTCACCCGCTTTGGTAAAGTGGCGTTCATAGAGTTTGAGCCCCTGGACGGACGGTTCTTCGGAAGGAAGCAAATCGAGCACGTCGGCGTCAAATCGCAGCCGGCAGAACCCAAGGGCGATAGCGACGAGAAGAATTACCCACCACCAGCGTTTGAGGAAGGCCCTCACGATGAAACAAAGCCCTCCAGAATTTCTCCTGTCTTAATGTTCTCGAGTTGCCAGTTGCCATCCGGCTTCTGCTCGAAATGGAGCGGTTTGGGAAGCGGTTTTCCCGCGAGGGCGTCGGCCAGATAAAGCCAGATGGTCCGCGCGGGCGCCGGCTGGCTGCCGGACCATTCCTGATGATTTTGGGGAAAACGAAGGAGCCAACGTTTGGGAGTGGTCTGCGCTGTGACAATGGTCAAAGGAGTTTTGTCGAATTGGACGAAGGCGCTGCCGCCGTTGGTCGCCAGGAGGATATCGCCGCCGAATTGCGGCGCGCCGGCACGGGGCGTCCATAGCGCCTGGCCTTGTTGAACATGCCAGTCGGGTCCGGACATGTTAAACAGGTTTTGAGAAGGGGGGGTGGTGGCGCAGCCGCAAAACAGGGTCGCAAATGCGAAAAAGAGCGTGAACCACAGGATGCCGCGTTTAAACCTCATATTCTTGAGTTATTCTTGCGCAAGATTGGCGGCGGGTCAACGGGATTGCGGATTGGTCCCTGGCGGCGATGACTTTTCGGCCGCAAAAGGCAGCCAGGCACGTGTTGCGTGTTAGGGCGAGTCTGATACGGCAGTTCCGGGTATACTTGAAGCAATACGAACCAGGCACCACGAATTCGGCCCTTGCGTTCCAACGCCTCAACTTCAACCTAATTGACGGGCGAAGCTTGCTTCTGCCGCCGTTTTCCCCTAAAAGAACGACGCATGTCCGCGCAAAAAACGCCATTTGACCTTCAGCATTTCCTTTCCACCCGCACGGAAACCGTCAACCGCGCGCTGGACCAATTCCTGCCCCTGGAGAAAACCCGGCCGGCGACTATCCACAAGGCGATGCGTTATTCCATTTTTGCCGGCGGCAAACGCATGCGCCCGGCCCTTTGCCTGGCCGCCGCCCAGGCCTGCGGCGGTTTCGAGAAGGATGCCTTGCCGCTCGCCTGCGCTGTCGAATGCATCCACACCTATTCATTGGTCCATGACGATTTGCCCGCCATGGACAATGACGATTTTCGGCGCGGCAAACCCACGAATCATAAAGTATTCGGCGAAGGCATCGCCGTGCTGGCGGGCGACGCGCTTCTGACCCAGGCATTTGAAATTATCGCGCAATCGAAATCGGCGCCGCGATATCCGCGCGAAAAAATGGTCCTTGAACTCGCCAAAGCCTCTGGGTCACTCCAACTGATTGCGGGGCAGGTGGCTGATTTGGAAGCGGAAGGAAAGAAGATAGCTGAAGCCGATCTCAAATTTATTCACGAACGCAAGACGTCCGCGTTATTGTGCTGCTCCGTCAGGCTCGGCGGCATGAGCGCCAACTGTACGCCCGCCCAGTTGGCGGCATTGACTGACTTTGGCTATAACGTGGGCCTCGCCTTTCAGGTCATTGACGACATCCTCGACGTCACGCAGACCAGCGAACAACTCGGCAAAACCGCCGGCAAAGACGTCGCCGTCCAAAAAGCCACGTATCCCGCCATCGTCGGTTTGGAAAAATCCCGTCAAATTGCAGCGAGACTTACGGACAAAGCATTTGCCTCATTGCAGACTTTCAAAGGCCGCGCCGTCGCGCTCCAAGCGCTGGCGCAATACCTATTGCAACGCGACAAGTGACGTAGCACAGGTTGTTTGCAAATGGCGCTGCCAACGCTAGTTGCGACGCAACCAGGATAGCCGGAGGCCTCACCGCGCCCATTTTTACAGTTTCAACTTTTCAACGTTTTAACGGCTTCAACGTTTCTTTTCGCTTGACAGAAAAGCTAATAGTTATCAGAATCAGCGTTGTTAATTGAAGTGGATGGGACTGATTGTTTCTCCGGACGGTGCAGTCGCGTCCGGTTGGACTCTTCAGCATGGCAAAAACCAAATTTACAGGAGACCTTTATGAAGATCCGTAACTCGTTTGTAATAGTCGCGCCCGTTTTGCTCGCTCTCTCGGTTTTCAATCTTCCCCTTTCAACAGCCCGCGCCCAGGGCACGGCTTTTGCCTATCAGGGGCAGTTGCAGAATAATGGTAGTCCGGCCCACGGGACTTTCAACTTTCAATTTTCACTCTTCACCAGCTCCACGAACGGCACAGCCGTTGCCGGGCCGGTGACCAACAATGCCGTGCTGGTAACCAATGGCCTATTTGCCGTGAGCATTGATTTTGGTTCGACTGTCTGGAACGGGGCGACCAACTTTCTGGAAATCGCTGTGGAAACCAATAAAGCCAGTTCCTTTACTGCCCTGGCGCCGCGACAGCAGATTTTGCCCGTGCCCTATGCCATCTTTGCCGAGGGCGCGAATGCAGCGGGATTGATCGGTACTGTGCCAGTGGCGCAACTTCCCACATTCATCGTGACGAATAGTCAAGGGACACTCACCGTGTCCAATTTGGAAGTCAACGGCACGGTGGGTCTTCCGAGCGCATCCGTCATCATTTACAGCGGCACCAACACCCTGTTCATAGCCGATAGCAACTCTGACTTTTTTGCCGGTCCGGGATCGGGCAACCTCACGTGCGCCGGCCTCGGCAGTTTCGGGAACGCGGCCAGTGGCGTCGACGCCCTGGCCAACATTGCCGGAGTCGTCTATAACACGGCCAACGGCTATCAGGCTCTTTTCTCCGATACCGAAGGCGAAGATAACACGGCCAACGGCGCTTTGGCCCTCTACTACGACACGAACGGCACTGCCAACACGGCCAGCGGCTTTCAAGCGCTTTACAACGATACGTCTGGCAGCTACAACACCGCCAATGGCTATCAGGCGCTCGTGACTGGTTGGACCAACTCTTACAACACCGCCAATGGTGCTCTTGCGCTGTCCGCCAACTGGGGAGGCTCCGGTAACACCGCCAGTGGCGCTTATGCTCTCGAGTCGGATACTACAGGCTCCAGCAATACTGCCGACGGCTACCTGGCACTTTCTAGCGATAATTTTGGCTCTGCCAACACGGCTGTTGGCGTTTCGGCGCTTTATGCCAGTTTAAGCGGCTCGAGCAATACAGCCGTGGGCGTTTCAGCAATGTCGGGCAACACGGTCGGGTACAATAACACGGCCGTTGGGAATAACGCGTTATTGTCCAGCTCCAGCGGCTGGGATAACACGGCCGTTGGCGTTGATGCGCTGGAGTATGCCGGTACCTTCCCGCAGGGTAACACTGCCGTGGGTTTTCAGGCGTTGCAGAACACAATGGGCGGGGGCAACACCGCCAACGGTTATGAGACCCTGCAAAACAATGGGAGCGGCGGAGAAAACACGGCTGACGGCGGAGATGCGCTTCGCTTCAACACGGGCGGCTCCGAAAACACCGCCCTGGGCTTCTCTGCGCTTAATGAAAACGTGAGCGGCTCCGGTAATACCGCGCTTGGTTGGTTGGCATTAACTGCCCTTGGCATTACCACAGGCGTCGGCGGTACTTCCAACATTGCCGTCGGCGTCGAATCCGGCTCCGCCTTCATCGGCAATGAAAGTCGCAACATTGATATTGGCAACTATGGAGTAGTCGGCGAAAGCGGCATTATCCGCATTGGCACAGCGGGGCAGCAAACGGCAACCTATTTAGTGGGAAACGTCTACACCCCCTCCGGCTCCGTGCAATCCAGTTCCGATCGCAACGCCAAAGAAGATTTCGCCGCTGTCAACCCGCAACAGGTCTTGGCCAAAGTCGCCACACTCCCAGTCACCGAATGGAACTATAAGTCCGACAAAGGCGTCGAGCACATTGGACCCATGGCCCAGGATTTTCACGCCGCTTTTGGCTTGAACGGCGGTGATGACAAACATATTTCCGTGGTGGACGAGGGCGGTGTGGCCCTGGCGGCCATTCAGGGGTTGAATCAACGGTTGGAAGATGACGCAAAAGCGAAGGACCAGGAGATCGCCGGCCTAAAGCAGGAAAACGATTTGCTCACAAAACAGTTGAATGAATTGACATCTGCAGTCAAGGCGCTGGAAGATAGAAATCAGGCGCCAAAATAAGTGGCGTATCGAGATTCCAATGGCTGAAAGCGTCTTGAAATCGGTGACTGCCGCACGACCTGCAATTGATTGCATGGCCTGATTGCTGTTTCCTCTCCGCTCCCGTTCTGATGGGAGAAGAGAGGGTCAGGGTGAGTGAGGGTTAGGGGAATCATTTTCCCGCCGCACCGCAACCGAATCTGTTTCAACTTTTCAACCTTTCAACTTTTCAACGCTCCTCTTTTCCTTTTTAATTCACGCCCGATGCCGCCATTGAATTCTGAGATTTTAGCCAGGGCCAAGTCGCTGGGTTTTTCCGACCGCCAAATTGCCAGTCTTTCCGGCCAGACCGAAGACCAGGTCCGCGCTCTGCGCAAGCAACTCGGTCTCGTGCCCAGTTACCGTCTCGTAGATACCTGCGCGGCCGAGTTTGAGGCGTACACGCCGTACTATTATTCCACGTACGATCGCGGCGACGACGAGGTCAAAAACAATTCCGCCAGAAAAATCATGATTTTAGGCGGCGGCCCGAACCGGATAGGGCAGGGGATTGAATTCGATTATTGCTGCGTTCACGCTTCATTTGCGCTCAAGGAAGACGGCTTTGAAACCATCATGGTCAATTCCAATCCGGAGACGGTTTCAACCGACTATGACACGAGCGACAAGCTGTTTTTTGAGCCGCTCACGCTCGAAGACGTCCTGCACATATACGAACGAGAAAAGTGTCAGGGCGCCATCGCGCAATTCGGCGGCCAGACGCCGCTCAATCTCGCCCTCGGCCTGCAAAAAAACGGTGTCAACATCATCGGCACCTCGCCGCAGAGCATCGAAATCGCCGAAGACAGGAAACTGTTCGCCGCGATGTTGGACAAACTAAAAATTCCCCAGCCGCCCAACGGTCTGGCTACGAATACAGACGAAGCGCTCGAAGCTGCGAAAAAACTTGGCTATCCCATCCTTGTCCGGCCCAGCTTCGTCCTCGGTGGACGCGCCATGCAAATTGTCTATTCCGATGCCGAGTTGTCGCACTACATGAAGTTCGCCGTCGAAGCCTCGCCCGAACGGCCGGTACTCGTGGACAAATTTCTCGAAGACGCCACCGAAGTGGACGTGGATTGTATCGCCGACGTCGGCCATTCGCATGTCAAAGCGGGGACCATCGTCATCGGCGGTATGCTCGAGCACATCGAATTCGCCGGCGTCCATTCCGGCGACGCCGCTATGGTGCTGCCGCCGCATTCACTTTCGCCGGGGGTTATCGACACCATCCGGCAATACACGCACGCCATGGCCCGCGAGCTCAAGGTTATTGGGTTGATGAACGTCCAATACGCGGTCAAGGATGAGAAAGTCTTCGTGCTCGAAGTTAACCCGCGCGCGTCGCGGACCGTGCCGTTTGTTTCCAAGGCGATTGGTGTGCCCCTGGCTAAGCTCGCGGCCAAAGTCATGGCGGGGAAGACACTCGCCGAATTGGGTTTCGCCAAAGAAATTCGGCCTGAATATTTTGCCGTAAAGGAATCCGTTTTTCCGTTCAACCGTTTCCATGGGCAGGACATTCTGCTCTCGCCGGAAATGCGGTCAACCGGTGAAGTCATGGGGCTCGACGCCAACCTGGGTGTGGCGTACGCAAAATCACAAATGGCGGCAAACTCGCCGTTGCCGGCGACCGGCAAAGTATTCATCAGCGTGAGCGACGCCCATAAAAACGAAGCAGCGTCCGTTGCGAAATTGTTTTCCGACCTGGGCTTTGCGCTGTGCGCTACTTCCGGCACCGCTGCCATGTTGGAAAAAGCCGGCCTGAAAGTCGAGCGCGTCCAAAAGCTCATGGAAGGCCGGCCGAACGTGATTGATTTTCTGAAAAATAAAGAAATCCAGTTCGTCATCAACACCCCCAGCGGCGCTGCCCCCCGTGCCGACGAAATCAAAATTCGCACCACCGCCGTCTACACCGGCACGCCCATCGCCACAACCCTCCGCGGCGCCCGCGCCGCAGCCTTAGGCATCGCCGCTCTAAAAAAGTCGGGATACAGCGTAAAAACGATTCAGGAGTATCACTGATTGCAGCAGGGCGGCGCTGCCGCACCACCTAAACTTCGATGTTCGGTGTTCGGCGTTCAATCCCGACAATCCACTTATCCATCTATCCAATAACGCTTTGGATCGCAAGTTGCTAACGAACCCCGGCGGCCAGGAATGGCTCAAAATTGCCCTAAAATGAGACGGTTTGCCTAATTATTGGAATCATCTGAGGAACCTATGAAAACGATGAAATTTTTGTTCGCTTTAGAGTTTTTATTGGCCGGAATGTGCCCGGCAGCATTTGCCGCTGTTACATTTACCGATTCACCGTCGTCGGTCAGCAATACTTACAGCGGGTTTATCACCTTGCAGATCAGCGGGCTCACATCGGGCGACACAGTCGTAGTTCAAAAGTTTTTGGACGCCAATGCCAATGGCATTGTGGACAGAGGTGATGAGCTCGTACAACAGTTCAATTTGGCTGACAATCAGCCGGGGCAGGTCATTGACAACGTGACCAACTACAATGTTCCCTGCGACACGAACTCGACTGGGGGCGCCATAACGACGTCTTTAAATTTTCAAAACGGCGATTTTGTGCAGAACCTGATTGGTAAATACCTGTATGTGCTTTCCAGTCCGTCTAATCATTTTGCACCGATTACCAACAGTTTCACGGTCACAAATTTTCCTTTTGGGCAAAAGTTTACCGGCAATGTGGTCAGCAACAGCACCAGCACGACGTTATCCAACGCCATTGTCCTGCTATTTCCTCCGCCGCGCTCCGGACATAACGGCCCGGGCCAACCCCTGGCCGGTACTGTGGCAAAGGCGGGCGCTTATACGGTGGCCGCGCCGCCCGGAACTTATACTTTGGTCTCATTTTATACCAATTTTGTCAGCAGCTTCGGAACTGCGCCCATTTTGACACTGGGGAGCGGCCAAACGATTACTACGAACCTCTCGCTGAACACCAATGCCACAGCCACTATTTCCGGCACGCTGGTGGACGCCAGCAATAACGCCGTAAAATTGCCCGGCGTATTCATGCCTTTGACAATGAATACGAACAATACGACTTTGCTGGCGGTCGCTTTTAGCGATACCAATGGCAATTTTTCAGCTCGGGTTATCAGCGGTCCATGGGATGTGGGTTCGGACGATTCGGGACTCATTGTTCACGGCTATGTCGGTTACAATAACGGCACCAACGTCAACTCGGGCTCTTCCGGCGTAATCATTCCTTTTCCAAAGGCGAATGCGCTGTTTTATGGAAGCGTGAAGGATAATTCCGGAAAACCATTTGTAGGCGTCGGCGTGGGCGCCAATGAATCGAGCAACCTCTTCAACGGGGACGGTTACACAGACCCAAGCGGGAATTATTTCGTTGGCGTGCTTGGCCTGACCAATGATTCCTGGCAACTCAATCTTAGCGGCGATAACAACTCCTTTACAAATTATATCATTTCACAACCTTCCTTTGACCAAAATGGAGGAACCAATCTGACAATTGGAACGGCAGTGCTTGAAAATCTGACCGCCTTGCTCGCCACCAACACAATCAGCGGCACTGTCAAGGACAACAACAATAGCGCCATCACAAATGTGCAGGTCTTTGCCAACGCAACAATTAGTGGCGTGGATTATTCCTCCCAGGCCAACACCGATGTGAATGGCAATTATTCACTGAATGTTGCCGGTGGGGTGTGGTATGTGAGCGTCAGTTGCGGCGGCGGAAACAATAGCCTGCCGTCAAATTATCAGTGTCCCAATTCACTGACGGTTAATATTTCAAATAACAACGTCGTCACCAATTTCGTAGTGTACCAGTGCGGAAATGTTTTAATCACGACTCCGTCGCCATTGCCGTCGGGTGAAACCGGCAATTTTTACAGCCAGAATTTACAGGCCTCCAGTTGCTACGAGAGTTTCACGTGGCAGCAAACCGCCGGCACATTGCCCACGGGATTGTCACTGCAAACCAATGGGTTTCTGGGGGGCATTCCCTCCTCCTCCGGCGCTTATAATTTTACGGTTCAGGTCACCGATGGTAATAATTCAACGACAAACCAGGTCTATTCGCTCTCCATTAGTAATGGCGTTTCGATTACGTCGACCTCCCTGCCCAACGGAACCAACGGATTCAATTACAGTGAACAGCTTCAAGCGACGAATGGTTTCACACCTTACAATTGGTCTGTTACTTCCGGAAGCCTCCCGGCGAGTTTTGGTTTGTCCAGCGGCGGTGTGATTTCCGGCCACGCAGCCAGTGGTGGTATATTCAATTTCACAGCGCAGGTAACAGACAACCTGGGCGCTACCGCTACTCAGCCCTATACCCTGACGTTGGTGGACACGAACATCCCGCCGGTCGCCATTGCCAGTGCTGGGTCTCAGGTCTTTGTTCTCTGGCCGGCATCCGCCGGAACAAACTTCATCCTCGAAACGACGACAAATCTGGCAACCGGTCCCTGGGTACCTGCCACCAATGGCGTGCCGCAAACGGCTTATATGTTTACCAATGCCGGTTCGGGCGCTGCTTTCTTTCGACTGCAATAGCATGCATCCATGAACCGATGCAATCGTTCGCCATTAACAACCATCGGACGATATTTCTCGCGCTTCTGGGGGCGAGGGCGACTTCTCTTTAGCCGAGGAACGAAACTCTAATTGAATGCCTTGGAAAGGGCGGCGGATAGAAGTCCCGGGCAAGCGAGTCCAGGCGAGTGGCGCTGCCACCAAGTGCCGCCCTGGATAAAACGCCAAAAAAGCCGCAGACTGTGAAACTGCTTGATAGCGCGAATCTAATTTGCGGTATTCGGGTAATCCCGTTAGTCCATCAATCCATTAATCCACTGCTGAAAAAATTCGTGCTAATTCGCGCAATTCGCGGATAATACTCCCGTCCGTTCTGCTCCCGTAGCTCAAATGGATAGAGCAGCGGATTTCTAATCCGCGTATCCCGGTTCGATTCCGGGCGGGAGCACCAGCTCCCTTTCGCGGTTCAGTCCACCGCTGCTCTATCGCTTAAGGAATCGGAACGCTTAGAGCTTCGCGGAGTTTTGTTTGCTTGGCTTCCAGGGTGGTTTTTAAGTGACCTTTTAGCACTTCATTCACCAGGTCAGTTAGGGTGCTACTGTCCTGGTGTATGGATAAACGACTCACCTGTGAACGGCATGAGGCAATGGAATAACGAAAATCGGCGCCCACGCCCGGGCTCGAACGAGCGTGAGCTAGAACGACAGCGGCGAATTTACGCCGGTCTTGAGACGACCGACGCTAATGGTATCGAGAAAATGGAGGATCACCGATGAATGACATCGCACGCGAGTACCTACCCACAAACGGCAATGACAACGGGGACCACAAAAAAGCGTTCAGGATTTTGCCAAATGATCAGCCGGACTTTGCGCCGATCAATGCGCGTGATCGAGTCATCGAAGACAAAGGGCTTCATCCGGGAGCCAGGCTGATGTTTGTCCGCATTCTCGACCTGCTCATGTGGCTCAAAGACCAGCTATTGGGCATCCGGCTTGACCGTAAGCAGCTACAACAGCGTTATGGCTGGTCAGAACCCACCGTAGACCGTCGGATAGCGGACGAGCCCATCGCGTTCGGTGGATGGCCTATGTGGCGCCTGGGCGACCTGGTGGACGCTGAGTATGCCGGACAGATTCAACGTCCGGTGTCCGGGGCACCCAGGACGCTTTCAAGCTCAAAATTGAGCAATCCTGGACAGACGTCCGCTTAACATGGTCAAAAACAGCGTCCGAACGTGTCCGGTCAATTGCGTCCATTTTACCTTGATTTTTTGACTAAAATAGGTATTTTTGCCATGTGATCGTAACCGCAACTGAGATGGCCAATGAAGGAAAGAAGATCCTGGACCAGGTGATCCAGACCGGTGAGCCTGCCCAAATTCAGCGCCACGGCCGGACCGTGGCTTCCCTGAACCCTCACATTGGCGCCACGCGGTCCGAGTTGATACGTTTGCTCGGTGGCCGTGGTTTTTCCGAAAAGGACAGCCAGCAGTTGCGCCAGGCAATGGACGAAGCTTCCGACGTCGTAGGCTATGCCGGTGGCAATTGACACCAGCGTCCTGATCTCTGCCGAAAAACAAGGCGACTTTGACGCTTTGCTCCCCAAAGACGAAGAGGGTCCCTATTACATTCCCGTCCTGGCAGCGACGGAATTCCTGGTTGGCACTCATCCACCGGTCCGGACGGACCTGCGGCAGCGAGCCTCGCAACTTTATCACAACCGATTTCGCGGGATTGTTTCTGCGATGAACGAGGCCGATGCCGCCCGCCTGGCTCTGCTGATTTCTGAGTTAAAAGCGAAGGGCGAGCAAATGAAATTTTTCGATGCAGCGATCGCGGCTACAGCGCTCGCGCGCGGAGACAAGCTATTGTGCGCCGACAGCGACTACGACCGGCTTCAAGACCGGGTGACGATCATCAGGCTTTAGAAAAGTCTCCCGCGGAGGGTTGCCCTGGTTTCCTTGTCGAACGCGATAAATTGTCCATTGGGCAGCGTTGCCACTTCGTCCACGCCAGGCCAGTACGGCCGGATCTTGTCCAGGTCATCGGGCTCGCAGGTGGCAAAGCCGACGAATTCGGTGATCTGCCTTTTCCGGGGACCGGTCTTACTGACGTCGAAACTCCACTGGCAGAACCAACGAAATGCATCGAGCAACTGTGCGCCCTTCCACATGACCAACGGATTGAAACAAACCCAGCGCGTTTGGAGTCGAACGAAGCGTGAGCTAGAGTCGATCCGGCGTGAACGACAGCGGCGAATTTACGCCGGTCTTGAGACGACCGACGCTAACGGTATCGAGAAAATGGAGGATCACCGATGAATGACATCGCACGCGAGTACCTGCCCACAAACGGCAATGACAACGGGGACCACAAAAAAGCGTTCAGGATTTTGCCAAATGATCAGCCGGACTTTGCGCCGATCAATGCGCGTGATCGAGTCATCGAAGACAACGGGCTTCATCCGGGAGCCAGGCTGATGTTTGTCCGCATTCTCGACCTGTCATGTGGCTCAAAGACCAACTATTGGGCATCCGGCTTGACCGCCAGCATCTACAACAGCGTTATGGCTGGTTAGAACCCACCGTAGACTGTCGGATAGCGGACGAGATCATTCCCAGGCCCATTGCGTTCGGTGGACGGCCTACGTGGCGCCTGGGCGACCTGGTGGACGCTGAGGATGCCGGACAGATTCAAGTGTCCGGTGTCCGGGGAACCCAGGACGCTTTCAAGCTCAAAATTGAGCAATCCTGGACAGACGTCCGCTTAACATGGTCAAAAACAGCGTCCGAACGTGGCCGGTCAATTGCGTCCTTGAAACCCCATTTTGCAGTGGTAATTTACCGGTGTGAAGATCGTAACCGTCGATGACTATAACCGCGTTCGGCTTCCCGACGTCAAGCCGCGGCAGAAATTCTCCGGCGAGACCGGGAACAACCGCATTGTGCTTGCCCTTGTTGACGAGGTGGACGTCCCGGTTGTCCGGGCTCGTAAAATTAATGGGAAATGGATCGGCGCAGGCATCAAGGTTGACCGCCAGGCAATCGTTGATGCCATCCGGGAAGACCGGGAAAGCCGATGAAGACCTATTGGGATTCGTCCGCGCTCATTGAGGCCCTGCACGATCGAGAGATGCGCGAGCGGATCAAGCCCGATGACAACGGGACCCGGCCGCACGCCCTGGTTGAACTCTTTTCCACTCTTACGAAGGGCGTCGACTTTCGTTACCCACCCGACGATGCGGCCAAAATGCTTTTGTCCCTGGTGCCCCGATTGAACTTCTTTGACTTGGCATCAAGCGAAGTCATGGACGCGATTCAGAATGCCGGCTCGCAAGGCGTCCGCAGTGGACGTATTCACGACCTGATGCACGCCTGGGCGGCAAAAAATGGCAGGCTGACGGCCTGTTGACTTTGGGCAAGAGCGGATTTTCAACCCTGCAAGTCCCCGTCAAAATCGAAGAGCCATCAAAATACTTTTCCGCGAAGGGTCCCTCCGCTCTCACGGTTCACGGCGATAAATTCTCCCCTGGGCAACGTGGCGGCCGCGTCCACTGCTGCCCAATATGGCCGGAAGGCGTCCAGTTCGGCCGGCTCATGAATGTTGAAAGCGACAGACTCGGTCGCCTGGCTCCGGACGCCACGTGGTATTCCCGCGGCCGGTGCGTGCAGGAAAGGAATTCAAGATTTTCCACTCGTTCGGTCCGGATGACGTTTTCAAGTTCTTCAGGTATCGACCGCGCATCGCACCATTGCCAAAGCTCATCTCCGACCAAACGCTCTACAAACGCTTCTGGAAGGCCTGGCAGGCTTCCACCAGGCGGCTCAATTTGGCCCGTGTGATGGCCAGGGGCACATGGCCAAAACCGCATTCGCTGGTCAGGATCAATCGTTCAGGCGGAAAGAATTCCAGCGCCGGTTTCACGCGATTCCAGATGGTTTCGACGGTCTCCAATTCGTCGCTGCGCTGATCAATGACGCCCAGCGCCAGATCGCCCTGGAACGGCCAAAGCTTCCACAAATCCATGAGACTGTAGCTCAAAGTGCAATGTTCCAACGAGACCTCATGAATTTTTGCCCGGCGAAACGCAGGCGCCAGGTCCGTATATTTAGTGAAGTAAACCCGTTTGCGCCGCGGATTGCCGCCGCAGACATGCAGGCCAATCCGCACCTTCGGGCCGAGTTCGTCAATCATCTCATTCAGAATGCCCGCCGCCCATTCACTGTGCTCCGGCGATTCTGTCCACATCGGCTCGTCAAATTGAATAAAATCGCAACCCGCGGCGACGACCTGTTTCAATTCTATCATCAATACCTTCGCCCATGCCCGGCAGACCGCCTGGGCATCAGCATATAGATCAGGCCGCTCATTGACGGTGAAACGCGTCAGGACATGCGGTCCGGTGACAGTCTGTTTCACGCGCGCGGACGCCGGGGCGGCTTCACGAGCCAGCTTCCAGTTATGCGCCAGGTTAAACCGCGGATTCTTCAACTCGCCCACCAGGCGCGGACACTCAATGCCAAAGCCGGTGTCGCCAAAATTCTGCTTCACTGTGGGTTCGAAACTCACGCCGTCGACCCGTTTTTGATAAAAATAAAACATGTTTTCACGATAACCCTCGCCATCCGTGATCACTTCCAGCCCGAGACTGGCCTGGTCCTTTGCCGCCCAGCGGATATATTCGTCCACTTCGTTTTGGGTCCAGCTCGGCCGCTTCATCGTGTCAGCGACCTGTTCCGGACGGGGATAACTTCCTACCACGGTATTTCGAAAGAGTTTTGTCATAATTGAATCTACAATTGTCAGCTATTTTTCCTGGCAAATTAAAACCGGCTTCAACACAGCCTGCTTTTCCGCGTCGGCAAACGCCGTCAGGCCGTTTTTCAGCGGATACGTACGGACCAATTCAGCTATCGGAATTTCACCTCGATGCAACATTTCAATCGCGCGCTGATAATTAGGCATGTCGGACACGTAACTGGTTTTTAGATTGATTTGATTGCGAACCAGCTTGGTCAGGTTTAAAGGCACATCGTCGGCATAGAGCCCCACAACCGTGATCGTGCCCAATGGACGAACAGCGTCGGTAGCGCTGATCAAGGCTGCTGGAGCTCCCGAGGCTTCGATGTGTTGGCCGGCCAGACGTCCAAAACGTTCTTTCAATTGTTCTGCCAGGGCGGGGTTCCCGGGTCCCACGACAATGGTCTCAAAGCCGATTTTACGAGCCACCGGAAGGCGCAGTTGGCCGTCGGTTTCTGTGCCCACCAGGATCACCTGCGCGCCGCTGGACCGCGCGACCAGCGCGCAAAGCATTCCAATAATTCCCGGCCCGGAAACCACCACTAACTCTCCCTTTCCGGTCTTTGCGCAATCAGTCACGCAATGATCGGCCACGGAAAGCGGTTCTGCCAAAGCCGCCGCCATCATGTCCATACCTTTCGGAAGCGGAATGAGATATTTTTGGTTTACGACCGAATATTCGGCCATGCCGCCATCCAGATGGATGCCAATAATTTTTCGGCTCCGGCACAATTGCGAAAAGCCGATGCTGCAATAAGGACAGGCTTTTTCGAGACAACCTTGCACCGAAACAACTACCGCGCGATCTCCCGCCCTCCAGCGGCTGACACCGGCCCCGGTGTTCTCGATGGTGCCCGAGAATTCATGGCCGAAAGTAAATCGTTCCGGAAATCCTTCGTAGCCCCGGTGATTAAGAAAAGCATGAAGGTCCGAACCACAGACTCCGCAATGGCTTACATTTAACAAGACCTCATCCGGCCCCGGCACGGGAATCGGAACATCTTGAATTTCGGCAGCGCGCGCGGCTCGGCGCAGTCTTCGGAGGGCTTTCACAGTCGCAGTATACGGAACCTCGGTTGACCGTGTCCAACGGAAATCCAGATCGTCCTTGCGGGCTCAGATGAATTTCGAGCGAAGTCCGCGACGACACGGGCGGTAACCACAGCCAGCTTCGCCAAGGCCACGATGGGCAGGAAGAACGCAAAGATCACAGAATTTCTCATCCGCGAATGACGCAAACCCCGAATGCTTTCGGGGGAGCTTACCGCGAAGTTTTTCTCACGCACCCATCTTTCGCAAAATAGCTACGGAGGGCAGGAAGGCCGCAAAGGCCGCAACGGTTGTAGCACGGGCGTCCCGCCTGCGAGTGACAGCACCGTCTCGGTGCGTGTTACGACGGACTGGCGGCAAGACGCGGCGGGACGCTCGCGCTACGGCCCCAAATTTAGTAAAATTATTATGTCAGGGTTTTGCCGGCTAAAGTTCGCTAAAGAAAACGCTAAATATGAAGTTTAGTGGCATAAAATGACGCGGTTTTGCCGGGAATTCTCGGAATGAACCGAGTTATGTTCGCGTCTTGTGATATGGTTTGATATTTGGTCGAAAATCGGCAACATCGGCTACATTGTTGAACGCCAATGATTTAATCGGCAACATTTCGGCAACATGAAAAGCTACAAAGAGTTACACTATCGTTATTGTTTTGGCGATTGAGTGGCGGAGTGCGGACGGCCTTGTGCGCGAGGAGGTGGGGAAATGGTGGGTGACCCGCCTCCGTTTGACTGCGGCGCGGCATGTGAGGATAAGAATGACAATGATTTCCTTTTGCCCTCTT
>DASYYL010000133.1:0-15960 GCA_035933915.1 Verrucomicrobiia bacterium | reverse complement strand
CATTTGTTACGCTTTAAGTCGTTGATACTAAACGTTGTTACGGATGTTGCGGGTTTTCAGACGTCATATCACTATATTCATTCATTCGCCTCAAACGTCCGCATCTCCCTGAGCAATGCGCTCGCGTGTATCGCGGTTCTGAATCGGCGAGCTTTTGGTTGCGCCCTCGCCGCGCTGCGCTCCCTTGCGGCTAAAGGATTACTCGGATTTCTTCGCCTTTGTTGCCCGCCGAGACCCCCCACAGACCCATATGAGGATTTCCGCCTACGGTTTGATTCACGGTTTCGCTGCACAGACCGAGTTCACTATTCGGATGAACCTGCAGCATCGAAAGCGGTGTCCCCGAGAGCTTTCGGGGTTGCCATCGTAGTCCAGGACGCAAGCGCAGAATTGACGGTTATGGATTCAAAGCGCGGGAGTTTCCGGTTGCGGCTGATCCACTTTTAGGTCATTCAAGCGAGATTGTTGAACTTTGACAAACGAAAATGAGTGCGGCATAATCAATTCTGTTCAGAGGAACGCCCGGTGTACTTGACCCGATTATTAGCCTGGAACTTTTGGGGGATGCCGTATTTATTATGGCTTCTGCCTTTGCTTTTTTTCTTTGCCTCCCTTGACTCTTCCCGTGCCGGGAATTTCTATTCGGGGATTTCGCCGGCGACGGTCCCGTGGCCGGGTGGCATTGTGCCGTATGAATTTACCAACACGCTTACTGCGGACCAGGAGCAGACTTATCTTAACGGTTTGCGGGAATGGGAACTGGCCGCGAATGTCAAATTTGTTCCGCACACGACTCAGGCGAACTGGATTCTATTCTGTTACAACACCAATTTTCAGGATTATGTGTCCGGCGGGAGCTACAGCCCGCAGATTGTCACGGTGTCCAGCCTGAGCCGGGCGCAGGTGTGCCATGAGATGGGGCATTCCTTTGGCTTTACGCACGAGAACATTCGTCCGGATGCCACGAGTTACATTCTGGTCCTGACTAATAATATTTCGAATGAGCCGACCAATATTTATTGGTTCACGATTGATCCGACGAGCGTGACCAATGGAAAATATGACTACGAATCGGTGATGCATTTGGGCTGGGATTTTGATTCGACGAATCCGGGCGTGCTCGCGACGCAAATGCCCAAAGCGCCAAATTTCCCGCGGTATCAATATCGCATGGGCAATTATTGTCTCAGCCCCGGCGACCGCGCGGCGCTTGCGTATTTGTACGGTCCGCCGGCGGTTCCATTGACCAATGTGGTAACGACGACGGCGGACGCGGGCGCGGGGAGTTTGCGGGCGGCGTTGTATTTTGTAACGGACCATCCGGGTTCAGTGGTTACGTTTAATATTCCCACGAGCGATTCCAGTTACAGCAACGGCGTATTCAACATTCATCTGACGGGGATGCTTCCGCCGCTGGTTTCCAATGGCATGGTGATTGACGGCTCGACGCAGCCGGGTTTTGCGGGCAAACCGCTTATCATGGTGGATGGTTCGCAGATTCTTCCGGAAACATACACATCGGACACGGGGCTGCTGGTTTATTCATCGAGCAACCAGGTAAGGGACATTTCGTTTTCGGGTTTTAATTGGAACGGCCTTACGTTCACCTATGCCGATGCGTCGAACAATGTTGTTTCAGGTTGCTGGATTGGAGTTGATAGCACTGGGACGAATCCGGCGCCGAACGCTTACCAGGGGATCCTGGTCACGAGCGGCTCGGGCCATAATACATTCGGCGGCGCGACTGCGTCGTCGCGGAACGTGGTATCTGGGAATTCGCAGTATGGGATTTACATTGGTGGCACGAATACAGGAGGGAATGTGATCGAGGGCAATTACATTGGCACAGACCCGAGTGGGAGCATCGCGGTGCCAAATGGACTCAGCGGCATTTTTATCGGAGACGGCACGATGGGCAATGTCATTAACGGCAACGTACTTTCCGGCAACATTGGCTATGGCATATTCATGACCAACACAATGGGCAATGTCATTTCGAATAACGATATCGGCTTGAGCGCAGGCGGGGAAGCCGCCCTTCAAAACTCGATGAGTGGAATCGGTGTTTTTACCGGTGTTGAAAGCAACTCCATCGGCCCGCGAAATGTTATTTCAGGGAATCCGCAATACGGAATTGAGATTGGTGGTCCGAATGCGGGCAATAACGTGGTTTTCGGGGATCATATTGGGACGGATGCCGCAGGCACCAATTCGCCGGGGGTTCAGCCGATCGGCATTGGAATAGTGGGCGGCGCGAGCGGGAATATTATTGGCGGCACAGCGGCGAGTGCCCGCAATGTCCTGTCCGGGAATACCACGTATGGCGTTTATATTTCTGATCCGGGCACGAGCAGCAATATCGTTCTGGGCAATTTAATCGGCACCGATGTGACGGGAACAAAGGCGCTGCCGAACGGCGGTTGGGGTATTGGCGTGTGGAGTGGCGCGAGTGGCAATATGATTGGCGGCACGTTCGCGGGCGCGGGCAATGTGATCTCCGGCAGCACGGGCGCGGGTTACGGCATTGCCATCGGCGGCGCGAACAGCAATGTCGTCGAGGGAAATTTCATCGGGACGGATATCAGCGGAAAGGCGGCGATTCCAAACGGCTTTGCCGGCGTGGCCGTCGAAAACGGGGCGGTTGGCAATCTGATTGGCGAAACAAATGCCGGAGCCGGCAATGTGATTGATTACAATTATATTGGCGTGGCTGTGTATCAATCAAATACGACGAACGATGCCATTCGCGGCAATTCGATCTATGCCAATACCTGGGAGGGGATTGATTTGGATGGTTTTCCGGGCAATCACGTTGGATTTGAAGCCGGGCCGGACGATTGGCAGAATTATCCGGTCATCACCAACGCATTCGGTTACGCAGGCAGCACAATTATTCAGGGGAATTTCAATAGTTTGCCCAATGATGCGTACTACATCGATTTCTATGCCAACCTCGCCGACGGGCCTTCTGGCTACGGTGAAGGGCAAGTTTTCATTGGCACGGCATTCGTGACGACGAACGGAGCCGGAAATGCCCTTTTCGCCTTCACAAACAATTCAGCCAATTACTCAGGGCAATATATCAGCGCCACGGCGACGGCGGCTACGGGCGACAGCAGCCAGTTTGCCGCCGACGTGCTGGCCACCAATGCGCCTGCGCCATCCGCGCAATTCGGAGCGTCGTTCCGGTGGGCGCCGAACGGGTTTGTATTTAACCTGACGTTTGCGACCAACTTCAGTTATCACATCCAGGCGGCCACCAATCTTGCGGCAAATCCGGTCCCGTGGTTGAATCTCACGAATTTCACGGCAACGAATATTTCAGTGACTTTTACGGACCGCGCGGCCACCGCTTACCGCGCGCGCTTTTACCGGGTCGTCTCGCCGTAAGCGGTTTGCACCGCGGCCACCTGCGCCCTCGCCGGTGATGAGGTTTCTATTAGTCCGGTCTGGCTAGTTGGCCAAATGCCGCGCCGAGCTCGGAGGCATCAAGCGTACCGTCGCCATTCTGGTCCCACTGGCTGAAACTGTTACTCAACCAATCGTTGAGTTCCTGAAGGCTTAGCAGGCCGTCTTTGTTGGCATCGGCCGCGGCCATGATGTTTTCGGTAATCATCTGATCGGGCGTCCGAATCTCGTCGGCGGGAATCTGCACGGCAACGCCGTTGACCACCGCTACCGCCTGTGCGCCGCCCGGAGGAGGCGGCGGAAATAATCCCTTTAATCCGGCAGCCAGTTCATTTGTGCTAAGGTTGCCATCGCCGTCCGCGTCCCAGAGCTTGAAGTAGCTGTCGACGGTATTTTCGAGTTCGGTCAAGGTGACTTTTCCGTCCTGGTCCTGGTCGCAGGCTTTGAGCAGGATGGTTCCGATGTCCTGACCGTTGATGGAGATTGCCATTCCACCGCCGGCGACCATTCTGCCGCCGGCTTGCATGGTAACATTCGTCCCGTCCGGAGGAGGGCCGTATGCTGAGACAAACACGGTGTTTTGCGCGCACAATCTGACGCCATGTGCCAGCGAATACGCGACCACCAGACGCACTGCCAGAATTATTGGACTTGAATTTAATTTCATAATATTAGTTGAGTTTTCATCGTTTTGTTTCGGCCATTGATTGGCCATGATGAAAACTTAGCCCGTGAATTGGGGAACCTCGATGGATATGGGACAAGCCTGTCGGATTTGTGATAAACTTACAAAAAGCGGGGATTGAAATGGAGTCAGACTGGCTCCAATGCCTGCTGCAAGTCGCGGATGCCGCGGGACATGGTCAATCGTTTGCCGTTGGTAAGAATGATGACATACTGGCCTTTGCCCATGGGCTGAAGTTCTTTGATGCGTTCCATGTTTACAATCAGTGATCGGCTGATGCGCTGAAAGGTTCGCGGGTTGAGCTTGCTTTCGAGCGCGTGCATGGTTTCACGGACGATGTGAGTTTGCTCGCCAGCGTGCAGCAAAGCGTAGTTCGCCGCGGACTCAATCCAATCCACTTCGGCCGCCTTGACAAAGACAACCCGGCTTGAGGATTTGACCATGAAGCGGTCCACGCAATTTTGGCCCGCCTGAAGTTTTTCGATAAGAGCGGCAAGTCCGGGATTAGTTTCATGTGATCCGTTTTTGGCCAATTGGAGTCTGGCCAGATTTACGGCATCTTTGAATCGTTCCTGTTTGAACGGCTTCAACAAATAATCCAGCGCATGAACTTCAAACGCCTTGAGCGCATGCTGATCATAGGCGGTGACGAAAATGATGGCCGGCATTTGTTCCAACGGAATCGTCTTAAGCACTTCGAAGCCATTTACCTCAGGCATTTGGATATCGAGCAATAGCAGGTCCGGAGGCGTTTCCTGAATCGCCCGGATGGCTTCGCGTCCGGAACTGCATTCGCCGATGACCGAAATATCCGGCTCATCGGCGAGAAGCCGTTTGATGCGTTTGCGGGCGAGGGGCTCGTCGTCGATGATGAGTGTGCGTATGCTCATAGTCCGTTTTGGGTGGAATGTGAAAGCCTGAATGGAATATCGATTTTTACCGAGGCTCCCATGGGTTGATTGGCCGTCAAGGTGAATTGGTGTTTGTCGCCGTAAAGCGTTTGCAGCCGGGCTTCGGTATTGGACAATCCCACGCCATTCCCCGGCCGCAATAGCTGGCCGCCGCTAAAGCCCGCGCCATCGTCCGAAATCTCCAAATGGAGGCAGCCATTTTTTCGCGCAGCGCGAATGGCGACGGTCCCGCCGGCTTCACTCGGTTCGATTCCGTGGCGGATGGCATTTTCCACGAGCGGTTGAAGAATGAGGGGTGGAACCAGGGCGCCGGCGGCGCCGGGGTCGATGTCACGGCAAACTTTTAACCGTTGGCCGAAGCGCGTTTGTTGGATTTCCAAATAGTGCTCCAGGAATTCGAGTTCAGCCCCCAGCGGAATTTCATCTTTGGCGGACACATTCAATGTTGTCCGCAGAAACTGGCTCAACGAACCGATCATATCGTCCGCGGCCTTTGGATTATCATGAATCAATGAAGAAATGGAGTTGAGGGTGTTGAAAAGGAAATGAGGTTGAAGCTGGATTTTGAGGGCTTGAAGATTGGCCTGTGTCAGGCGCGTTTCCAGTTCCAGTGTTCGACGTTCGCGCTCGGCGGACTCTTGAAAATGGCCAAACGCCCAACAAATGCAAACAATGCACCAGTAGATCGGAATGGTGAATTGCGTTCGCAAAATGGCCACATGAAAAAATCGCGCCCAGGGACTCGGCTGAAATGAACCGGGAAATCGGACGCCCGCCGGCGGAGGAAGCTGGAGCGGTCCGCCACGGCCGGCCACAACGTGGCCTGAACTGATAACAACTGACATTGGCCCGGGATTATCGGAAAATGAGACGCCGCGCTGAAAATATAGCTGGTTTGATTCGCGAACATTGAACGAGGTAACGTCAATGCGGTTGCTAAAATCGGACGGGAGGGGCGGCGGCATGGGAGCGGCTGCCGTAACCATCGCCACGCCTCCGGCCTGTAAAAACACGGCGCCCGGACTGGCTGCGGTCTGCAGCCCTTCGTAGGCGGCGGTAAATAGAAGGCACGCGGCAAAGTGAGCGATGAAACTGCGCTTCCACGTTTTGCGTCCAAATCGAAATTTTCTGGCCAGAAACAGGGCCACCGGAGAAAGGAGAATCCAGGGAAACCAGTCACGGAACGCGCCCTGGGCTGCATCGAGCCAGGAAATGTGTATGGGCTCGCCGCGCATCGAGAGGTAAATCTCCGTGGCGAAAACAAATGTGACGAGCAGCCAGAGGGCTGTCAATAGCACGACTTTAGCCAGGGCCGCCCGCCAGCCTTTTTGGCGCAAAATCCACTGCATGGATGCCTGAAGCATGAACGGTTCAACACCGATTGAGACAAAAAGTAACCCGGAATTTTGCTTCGTGCCCCATATTTGTGAGGAAGGCGGAATTTCAGGGATGAGCGGCGCAATGGATGGGATGGATTGTCGTCCGAAAGACTCTCCCTCACCCCGGCCCTCTCCCGCTGGGAGAGGGAGAATAATCGCCCGATATTTGATACGGCGAAAGATGAAAGCGGTTCAAGGGTTCAACGCGCGAAAGCCTCGTCCCGGTATTTCTTCTTTGGTCACGTTGCGCGCGCGTTTGTCCCAAAGAGATGTATTCCGGCTGTCGTTGTGGTAGATTATGAGATACAGTTGAAGCGCGTCAGGTGATAAATAGAAGTAAAACGGGTATGCGGATTATTTGTGTTTTCATTATTTGTGGGCTATGGAGCATCGCTATCTGTGCCTCCGCAGCCGATTCACTGAAGACATTGCCGGGGCATGTGCCGGCTGTGATTCGCCATTTGACCGCAAGCGGCGCGTTGCCAGCCTCCAAACGCTTGAACCTGGCCATTGGTTTGCCATTGCGGGATGGCAGGGGACTTGACGATTTCCTGGCACAGCTCTACGACCCGGCCAGCACCAATTATCATCATTATCTGACGCCTGAGCAGTTCACGGAGAAATTTGGCCCGACCGAGGCCGATTACGCGGCAGTTGTCTCGTTTGCGCGGCAGAACCATTTGAATGTCACCAAAACCTATGGCAACCGGCTTTTGTTGGATGTGAACGGTTCTGTGGCAGACGTCCAGCGGGCGTTTCACATCACGTTGCGGACTTATCGGCATCCCACTGAAAATCGCGATTTTTACGCGCCGGACATTGATCCTTCGGTGGAGGTGAGCCTGCCCGTTGCCGACATCAGCGGATTGAATAATTATGTCCTGCCGCATCCTGAAAGCCATCTCTCGTCTTCCTTCAAGCAAAGCGCGACTGCGGAATCCGGCTCGGGCCCGGGCGGTACTTATCTGGGAAATGATTTTCGGGCGGCATATATCCCGGACGTCTATTGGAATGGTTCGGGGCAGATGATTGGAATGGTTGAATTTGATGGTTATTACCCCAGCGATATTTCCAGGTACGAAACCAACGCAGGACTGCCGGCTGTGCCGCTTCAACCTGTATTGCTGGACGGTTACAACGGTGTGCCGTCGACCGGTTCTGGCAGTGGAAATCCCGAAGTTTCGCTCGATATCGAATTGGCGATTTGTATGGCTCCGGGACTTTCCGGGATTATGGTTTTTGAAGCAGGTCCCACCGGGCTTCAGAACGATGTCTTGAATGCCATGGCGGCCAGCAACCAGGTCCGGCAGCTTAGCTGTTCCTGGGGTTGGGGCGGCGGTCCCAGCACAACTACGGACAACATTTTCGAATTAATGGCCGCGCAGGGACAATCGTTTTTCCAGGCGTCAGGCGACAGCGACGCCTACACGACTGGAGCAGGGTCAGTCAATGGCGTGGACAACCCCTCACTCGCCAACGCCCCTTCAAGTTCGCCATATATCACGGTCGTTGGTGGCACGACGCTGACCACCACCGGCCCTGGTGGTTCATGGTCTTCGGAAACCGTCTGGAACTGGGGACTGGACAATGGCAGCTACGTCGGCGGCAGCGGAGGCATTAGTTCCTACTATGCCATTCCCGACTGGCAGACGAATGTCAGCATGGCGTCCAACGGCGGTTCAACGACCAATCGCAATCTGCCCGACGTGGCCCTGACCGCTGACAATATTTTCGTTGATTATGGCGATGGTAACAGCGGCAGTTTTGGCGGCACGAGCTGTGCGACTCCTTTGTGGGCGGCTTTGGCGGCCATGATGAACGAGCAATCCCTTGCGGCCGGGAGAGCGACGATAGGATTTATCAATCCGGTTGTGTATGCATTGGGCGAAAGCACGAATTACAGCGAATGTTTTCACGACATCACCAATGGAAACGACTTTTCAAATAATAGCACGAATGAATTTGAAGCGGTCACCGGCTATGACCTCTGCACCGGTTGGGGCACGCCCGCCGGACAGAACCTGTTCAACGGCATCGCCGGCCAACCGGATTCATTGGAGATTTTGCCGGCAATCGGATTCACGGCCGCAGAAACAGTGGGCGAACCGTTTCGCCCGACTTCCACGATATTTCAGTTGACCAATTCCGGCCCGGTTTCCCTGAACTGGTCGCTCATCAATACATCTTCGTGGCTTCAGGTTTCTGTAACCAATGGCACGCTGCCGGTTGGCGAGTTAACGGACGTGATCGTGAATTTAGCTGCTTCCGTGACCAACTTTGCCCAGGGAACTTATACGGACGATCTTCAATTCACCAATTGGAACACCAAATTGGCGCAAAATTTCCCGTTCACGCTTCAAATCAGCCAATCACTTGTTCTGAATGGAGGCTTTGAGACCGGCGACTTTACCGACTGGACGCTGGTCGGAAACACCGTAGTCGCGACGCAGAACGGGGAAACCATTTATAACGCGGTGGAAAGCACAGGGCAGTATCCCCTGGCGGTTCACTCGGGGAACTATGGCGCGTTTCTGGGCGACAACCAGGTGGCGACACTTTCCCAGTCCTTCGACACGATTCCGGGAGGGAATTATTTGTTTTCGTTCTGGCTGGATAATCCCGTCAGTGGTACGCCTCAAATTTTTCAGGCCAAGTGGGACGGCAACAACGTCTATAGCGTTACAAATCCGCCGGCGTTTTCCTGGACGAACCTGGAATTCGTCACAACAGGCGCGGGCAACGATACGATTCAGTTCGGCGCGGAAAATGATCCAAATTTTTTCGGGCTCGATGACGTGAGTGTGATTGGATTTCCGGCTCCGGCGTTCAAAGCCGCAGCTAAAACCGTTTCAACGATTAATTTAAGTTGGAACACGGCCACCGGTTTGGTTTATCAGGTCCAATACAAAACGAATTTGCTCCAGGCAAATTGGTCGAACCTGACCATGCCGATCACCGCGACCAGCAATACCCTGACGGTTGCG
The DNA here is from genome assembly GCA_035933915.1 of Verrucomicrobiia bacterium. Taxonomy (GTDB): domain Bacteria; phylum Verrucomicrobiota; class Verrucomicrobiia; order Limisphaerales; family UBA11358; genus UBA11358. The sequence goes on along the minus strand of DASYYL010000133.1, from coordinate 6,593 downwards.
GACAGTATTATCTCATCGCAAAGGTTTTATCGTCTTTCGATTTTGCCATGAACCGGCACGGAGGGCGCGCTGTGCTGTCGTCGTCCGCGCGGAGCGAGCGGAATATATTCGGCACAGGGGTTGAAAAATAAGTTCAAATCGTATTCAATTCCGACGGAGTGACCGGTAAATGCCCCTTAATCGTTTATTAAAAGAACCTTCCCTGACGCTTGCCGCCATGAGCCTGGGCTATGGCGTCGTCCAGCTTGACGTCACGATTGTCAACGTGGCGATCAATGCCATCGGGGCGTCGTTTCACGGTAATATGGCGGCGTTGCAATGGGTTGTCAGCTCCTACACGATTACGTTTGCCGCGTTCATCTTGTCCGCCGGCGCTTTGGGAGACCGCATTGGAGCGAAGCGCGTGTTTATGGCCGGATTCGGCCTGTTTACGGTGGCCTCGGTGGTGTGCGCGGCGGTGCCGACTCTCCCCATATTAATATTTGCACGAGCGGTGCAGGGCACTGGCGCCGCAATACTGGTTCCGAATTCGCTGGCATTGCTCAACCATGCCTATGACGATTCGCGGGAGCGGGCCCGCGCCGTCGCGTTTTGGGCTTCGGGCGCGAGTTTCACGCTCACACTCGGTCCGTTGGTGGGCGGCCTGTTGATCAAATTGTTTGGATGGCGCAGCATTTTTCTCGTCAATCTGCCACTCGGATTGCTCGGCCTCTGGCTCACGATCCGTTACGCAAAAGAAACGCCGGGTAATGCCGTGAGACGAATTGATTTGCCCGGACAAATTATCGCTATACTGGCGCTGGGCGGACTGGCATGGTCATTGATTCGGGGCGGTGAAGTCGGTTGGTCTCATCCTCAAGTCCTTATTGGAATTATATTGGCTGTCGCGCTGACAACCGCGTTTATCGCCATCGAACATTATTCGGATCATCCGATGCTTCCCCTGGGCCTGTTCAAAAACCGGACTTTTCGTTCCAGCACCATCACCGGCGTGCTGGTAAATGTCGCTTTTTACGGGCTGATCTTTGTCTTCAGCCTCTATTTCCAGCGCGTGCATCATCTCTCGCCATTATGGACGGGACTCGCGTTTGTGCCGATGACCGGCGCGTGCTTCGTCGCAAACCTGAACATCGGTCGCATCAGCGGCCGTTTTGGCGACCGCAAATGTATCATCACCGGCACGGCGATCATCCTGCTGGGTTGCCTGGCCATGCTCGGGATTGGCCCGGACACGGGTTATGAATGGCTGCTTCCATCGTTTATTCTCATGGGCGGAGGATTGGGCACGATGGTGCCGCCGCTGACTCATGCGCTCCTCGCCAGCGTGGATAAAGCGCGTTCGGGAATTGCTTCCGGGGTACTGACCGCCTCCCGCCAGACCGGAAGCGTGCTCGGCGTCTCGTTATTCGGCTCGCTCATCGCCGCCGAGCCGATGATGATTCATGGAACACGAATGTCGTTGGCGATTTCTGCGGGAGTGCTGCTGGCGGCTTGTGTGATTGAGTTGATTGGATTGGTGGCGGAAGGGGAATGAAGGAAAAATTAAAAAGGAAAAAGGAAAAAGTGAATCTCTCAGCGCCCTGTGACGACTTTCTTGCACCGTGCCGGGAAATTCGATTATTCTGCACGTGCCCGCCGGGTGTGACGAAATGAAAAATAGATCATCTGTAAATGGAAAAGAGTCAGACGGGATGGACGCCTCGAAGCAATCGCGTCGTTTGTTTCTCAAAATGGGCGCCGGGGCGTTGGGTGGATTGGCATTGGGACAGGGGTCGCTGGGCAACATCATGGCCAACGCCACTTCGGCAGGGCGCAGGCCGAATTTTGTTTTTTTCCTGGGGGAAGGATTGCGTTGGGACGAATTCAGTTGCATGGGCAATCACATTCTGCGCACGCCGAACATGGATCGACTGGCGCGCGAGGGTATCGTGTTCAAAAATGCGTTCGTCACCAACGCGCTCTGCCTGCCATCGCGCGCGAGTATTTTGACGGGTCTTTATTCCCACACCACGGGCGCTATCGACAACCGGGACAGGCTGGTCCCGTCGCAATTTCCGCTGGTGTCCGAGCTCTTGAGCAAGGCGGGGTATGAAGTCGCGTTTTTTGGCAAGTCGCACGTGCAGGGCGGCCTTCAGGACCGCTATTGGGATTACTATTTCGGTTTCAACGGCCAGTGCAAAGATTATTACCATCCCATTTTGACCGAGGGCGTCGCCGGGAAATTTTCCGAGCCAAAAACGTACGAAGGGTATGTAGATGATTTGGTCACGAAACGAGCGTTGGAGTGGATGGCGCAGGAGCGCGAGAAACCGTTCTGCCTGTTTCTCTGGTTTTGGGCGCCGCACGCGCCGTTTTACCGCGACCGCAAAGACGCGCTTTTGTACAATGGCGTAAAAATTCCCATCCCGTCCACGTTCGACGACGATCTCAAAGGTTACCCCGGCAAGCCTGCTTTTGCCGAAGCCAATGATAAAATTGGCTCGAGCATGGTTGGCACTGATGACGCCCGCTCGCTGGAAGAATTGGTCAAGGACCATTACGCGGGAGTCGTCAACAACGATGACCACGTGGGTCAGGTCATGAAAACGCTGGAAAACCGCGGGCAGTTGGATGACACGGCCATCATGCTTAGTTCGGATCATGGCTTTTTCCTGGGCGAGTGGCATCTCTATGACAAACGCTTCATGCACGAACCGTCCATCCGTGTGCCGTTGATGGTGCGCTATCCGCGCATGATCAAGGCCGGTTCGACCTGCGAAAAGATGGCTTTGAATGTGGACTTCATGCCCACTATGCTCGACCTGGCTGGCGTATCTGTGCCCGAAGGCTTGCACGGCCAAAGCCTCGTTCCGTTTCTGAAGGGCGGCCAGCCCGACAACTGGCGCAAGGACTGGCTTTACGAATACTTCGAGTACCCGGAGGTTGAGCACGTTCGTCCGCATCGCGGCGCGCGCACCGAGCGTTACAAATTGATTCATTATCACAAGCTGCCGCAATTTCCCGACCTGCCCGAGGAATTTGAACTCTACGACTTGAAACACGATCCGCACGAACTAAACGATCTCTACGGCCAGGACGGTTATGAATCCCTTACCCAGCAACTCGTGGAGCGGATTAGCGAACTCAGGAAAGAAACGGGTGACATGACGACGGATGAGACGACGTAACGAAGGCTTGGCGCGTGGTGCGTTCCGCCTTCGCGCAGAAGATACGGGCGGACAGGCAAGGATGGTTTTTCGATCCAAGTGAAATCGGCCACCTATCCAGGTTGTACGATAATCCGGTATTAAATGGAGCGGACACATGTCCGCTGCCATGCAGTAATCGAGGATGACGATGACGATGAGGATGAAGATGACATTGGTGTGATATATGAGTGATGAAGTTTTAGGGCGTTACAGACGTTACATTGTTGATTTGCAATGTGTTAGGGCGTTACAGACCCCGTTACAAATTGGCCTGCGCCCGTTACATTGTTGATTATCAATTGGTTAGGGTGTTACATTAACGATATAAGTGCGGGGGTGGCGACGCAATGACGCCAGGCGCGGGGGAATTGATTTGGGCGGCGGTGGCAGCACCACTGGCATGCGGCACCGCCCTACCGTATATATATCAAGTTTTGGCAGGGGCGGCGCTGCCGCGCCGCCCAAACTTCAGTTGCACAACTTTCAAATCTCATGCAAACGACCGAAGCATGCCAATCGAGAAATTCCCGATGTCGCAACAGCAAAAACAAGATTGCGGAGCCGATGGGCAAATTGCGAAAAGCCAATGAATGCACATGTATTGGGACGGCAATTTTCACTTGATGATCTTTTGCGAGTGGCGAACGTGGACTCCGATTTAAGAGTCCTTTTGGAAAAGATCGGACTAATGGGCGGGCCGTGGCGCCCGCCCACGCTGCTATTCAGATTTTTCGGAAGCAATCATACTTGCGCAAGGCGGATTGGCGGTGAGGCGTGAAAAATCGGGCTTCAAGAGGGCGGAAACACTTTCTATCCGCGAGTTCCGCTTCCTGATCGGGAACCGATGGAGCCGGAGATTTAACGGGGATCAGGAGGCGGCATAACTAAAGTCCTAACCCCGTCAGGAAAACATCTATCTGTTTTTCAAATTGGGGGCGGTTGTAGGACATCAAAGCCATTCGCCACTGTCCTTGTATGTAAGTTACGATTATCGGCACGACCGTTGCTGGATCAAAGTCGGGAGGCAGCAGCCCTGCTTGCTGGTCAGCTTTCAACCGCGCAATCATTGCTTCCGACATCTTTGATATTTCTTCTTGAATGAATTTTTTTAAGCTAGGTTCCTCTAGGACTTCGCGAGTCAGGCTGGCTGCCATGAGACAAACCTTCGACGGCGTGCGGGGATTGTCCAAACAATTGAGTATCTCATTGAAGAGCGCTCGAACTCCGTCCCGTCCCGTCGGTGCTGAAAAAAAGGCCTTCCCGCGTTGTTGCCCGACGGTAGTGTGGTAGTGTTTCAAGCACTCCAAATAAGCGTGATCCATGCTCTTGAGCTTGTTGTAGAAAGAGCCTTCACCGATGCCCATGACTTTCAACAGGGGACGCAAGGATGTTCCGGAATAACCAAATTTCCAAAAAAAGCGCATGGCCTTTTCCAGAGCGTCTGTGTAGTCAAATTCAAGTGTTCTCGCCATATCTATACATTTAACCTGTTTTGTATCGAGTGCAAAAGAATTGTTTGACGAGCACGGTACTCCAGCTATATTGTCGCGACTGCTACAAATAAGAGCGAACAGAAACAATGAGTCTTAACATGGAGAAAATTATGCAAAAATTGACAGAAACCAGTGACGGTAAATTTAGTGGCAAGGTTGCCGTTATCATCGGAGGCACCAGCGGCATGGGGCTTGCCACGGCGAAGATGCTCCTCGATGGAGGCGCGCGTGTTCTGGTGACGGGTCTCTCGAAGGCCGGCCTGGAATCGGCGCAGAAAGAGATTGGAAAGGGCGCCCTCGTAGTTTCGAGCGACGCCCGGTCGTTGAAGGACATCGACGCACTCGCCTCTCAGGTAAAGGCCGAGTTCGGCACCTTCGATCTGCTCTCCATCAGCGCGGGGTTCAGCATTCCGACGCCTCTCGGGAACGTGACCGAGGCCATCTACGACGAGATGTTCAACCTGAACGCGAAGGGACCATTTTTCGCGGCGCAGAAGCTCGCGCCGCTAATAAACCGGGGAGGGGCTGTCGTCCTCACGACCTCCGTTGCCAACGTCAAAGGACTGCCAGGCCAAACCACGTACGGAGCGGCCAAGGCCGCGCTGCGATCACTCGCTCGGACGCTCGCCGTCGAGTTGCTTCCTCGCGAGATTCGCGTAAACGCTGTGACACCCGGTCCCATCGACACCCCGATCCTCGGCAAAGTTTTTCCCGATAAGGACATGCTCACTCAGGTTAGGGAGAAGACGGTCGGCATGATCCCGATGAAGCGCTTTGGGAAATCGGAGGAAATTGCCAAGGCCGTCCTTTTCCTCGCGTTCGATGCGACCTTCACAACCGGTGCGGAGATTCCGGTCGATGGAGGATGGTCACAACTTTAAAACAATTGTGATAAAGGACTATAATTAACAACCTTAAAAGGACGGAAACAATGAACGAAAGTATCTTAATAACCGGAGCAAATGCTGGGCTTGGGAAAGAGACTGCCCGACAGCTAGCCCTAAAAAAAGAAACAAAAAAGGTAATTCTTTTTTGCAGAAATCAAGGGAGAGCGGAGGCAGCAAAAAAAGACCTCGAGGAGAAAACAGGGAAAAAGATTTTTGAAATCATTATTGGAGATGTGACGGATGCAAATTCTGTAAGAAAAGCAGTAGAGAAAATAAAGGAACCGGTTGATGCAGTAGTTTTAAATGCGGGTGGAGTCATTGGGAAAACGGCTGCGAAATTGACGCCTTCCGGCATGAACCAGTTGGCTGCTACGAATATTTTAGGCAATGTAATTCTAGTGGAGGAATTGCTTAAACGGAACAATTTAAGGAAAACAGTTCTGTCAGTCAGTGCGGAAGCTGTTCCAGGAGTAAAGATGCTCGGAGTAAAGCCGGTTTCAATGAAAACTTCTTCCGTAGACGAGTTTGCCGCTGTTCTTGATGGATCATATTTCGGTAAAAAGTTCGATGCATTGCAAGCATACGCATATGTCAAATATGCAGAAACCATGTGGACGTTATCAATGGCAAGGAAGTATCCCAACCTCAAGTTTGTTGTTGTGAGCCCAGGTAACACAAAAGGCACTCTGGCACCGAATGCTCTTCCCCTGCCAATGCGGATTATGCTGAAGTATGTGATGATGCCTATTGTATTCCCATTGATGGGCGAAATGGTGCATAAGCTGGAAGTGGGCGCAAAACGCTTTGTAGATGGCATTTCGGATGAGCAGTATAATAGCGGCGTTTTTTATGCCAGTAAAGAGGGCAAGTTATCAGGGGACATGGTGGGGCTGTAAATTAATTCGTGTAAATGGTCAAACGAAAGGACAATGAAGCTATGGCCATTACCGATGCAGTATTGAACGAACTCCTCAAAGACTACCAGAAGCCCGAAGATTTATTGGGCAAGAACGGGCTGCTCAAGC